>CAMYJP010000485.1 GCA_947258675.1 uncultured Desulfobulbaceae bacterium
CCCCTGTTTTTGTTCTTTTTTTTCGTCAGCGGCTTTCTTCTTCTCGCTGGGACGATCGCCCTCCTTTGCAACATCCTTCACTGCAGGGGATGACTCTTCCGGGGAAGGCGGTGGCTCTTCCTGTTTTTTCCTGGGAAGCAAGTTGAGGGCACTTTTCCACCAGGCCCCCGTTGTAACTTTACTTTCAGCCTCTTGCTGAATCTCGGCTCCTTCCTGAGCCTTTTTTTCCTCTGTCATACATTTTTTCCTTCTTCTATAAAACTCTTACAAGCAGCTACCTTGAGGCCATTGCTGATCACTGATAGTATTCCTTGCCTCTGTGAAGCCGTTTCCCTATAGTCCCTGCTTTCACAAGCGGCTCAAGGAGCTGCTCAACCTTTTCCGGACCATCCAGTATGAACGTCCGGCTAATATCGACGGCCGTACACGGCCGTCTCTGCAACATCTGCAAGATGTTATCGATCAATTCTTCGTTTCGTAATAAACCAAATTTTGCTTTGCTTTCCCCTTTATCCGCTCCTTTTTCAAAAATACTTGTGCCATGGGCGATCACTTCGACCATTGGAACGCCAGGCAGCAAAGAAAAAGATCGCGCTATTTCTTCAAGCCTGTCCTTGCTGACAGGCCTGGCAAATTTCTCAAGCGGAGGGCGAACAACCGTGTTCAGCTGCACCCGGGTCAATTTCATTCTGCGGATCACATCTTCTATAGCTTTGAGATCTTCAGAAGTATTATTTATACCCTCTACAATAAGAACCTCAAGCCATAATTCCCCGGAATAAACCTGTGAAAAGCTTATCAGTCCCTCAATAATCCTCTGCAGATCAAGACAGAGAGCAGGCCTGTTCAATTTTCGAAAACTTTTCTCGAGCGCGGTATCAAGTGACGGCACTACCACATCGGCCTGGCAAAGTGCCGCAACGACTTCCTGGTTATCCAGGTTGGTACCATTTATCAAGACTGCAACCGGTTTTCCGGTCGTTTCCTTAAGAAATTTCAGAATACGACCAAGACCGGAGTGAAGGGTCGGTTCACCACTCGCGGTGACCGTTACAACGTCAACCATATCCTGTCGACGAGGATCAGAAAAATATTCCCTGATCTCTGCTATAATGGATTCCGTGGGCACATACTCTTTTATCTCACATGTCAAATTGGTTGTAGAACCGACTTCACAATAAATGCAGTCAAAATTACATATTTTTCTGGGGAGAAGGTCAATGCCGAGAGAGCGTCCGAGGCGGCGGGAATTGACGGGGCCGAAGATGTGATTCATACTGGTTTATCACCGGACTCAGGGGATGCCGGCATAAAGGCAAAGCTTTTTTGCCTGATCGTAAAAAAATTCAATAAATTCAATTTAGTTTATTTAGACTGATACATATATCAAAACAACAGTGTTGGCAACCTAAAACTATGACTTTTGCCTTGACACAAACAGGCAGTACACGTAAATTTCAAAAACTTATACGAGAAATTCATTGGATAACTGGTTTTTTCCAGTATACCGCAGGAGAAGCTCAAGGTGAAGCTACACAAAGGGATTACCCCGGTTCAGATTCTTATCATTACGATCATTTCACTGTTTTCCGGTCTGTTCTTTTTACCGGCTGACAGCGTAGCCGAAGTCATTAACGCAGAACAGTGGAATATTTCTGCTGACAAAATGACCCGCTATGAAGACCCTCCAAGTATTATTGCAGAAGGCAACGTTATACTGAAAAAAACCAGAAAGAGTGCCCAACCGGACCAACCCAAAGGGAGCTGGGACACCCTGCTGGAAGAAAAACCCGATGAAGCCGAACCTATGGACGCACAAACTGTTTCCAGGACCGAAACGCTGACCACGATAAAATCGGACTGGATCGCCTACGATATCAACCAGGGATCAGTAAAAGCCCGAGGCAATGTGTACATTAAAGTTGGACAGGATGAACTCACAGCAACACAAGGTGAGATTGACCTTAATAGCGAAACCGGAACTTTTAATGACGCCGTAATCGTGCGCAATGACAAAAAGATCCACCTGGAGGGGAGGGTTATTGAAAAAACAGGGGACCTGACATATCGCATAGAAGACGGCTGGGTAATCACCTGTAAACTCAAAGACGGAGAAACTCCTCCCTGGAGTTTTGCAGCAAAGGATTCAGAAATCACCGATGGTGGGTATGCCATACTCAAGCACACAACATTCAGGATCAAAAATGTACCGATACTATACAGCCCCTGGATGATAATCCCGGTTAAGAACACGAGGCAGACCGGCTTTATTTTCCCTGCGGTATCTATTTCAGACAGGGACGGATTCGGAATCAACCTGCCACTGTTCGTCAACCTGTCACCCAGCAGCGACCTGACCATCTACCCAGAATATCTCACCAACAGAGGGTTGAACGCCGGCCTGGAGTTCCGCTGTACGAACGCCGTTTTGGCGGAGAAGTTCCGGCCCTTTGTTGCGGTGAGTGCCGGCGAGGCCTTGGACCGGGCGGACCGGGCCGCCTGGTCGGGCG
>CAMYJP010000486.1 GCA_947258675.1 uncultured Desulfobulbaceae bacterium
GCAAGCCTTTTGATGCAGGAGGAAAAGCCCAAGAAAGAACCGGAAAAAAAAGAGACCATGAACCTGGAAGAAACGTCCACTTCCATGCAGGAAATTGACTGGGATGATTATGCCAATCAATACGAAAGTAATGTCTCTTTTTCTCGTGAATTGCCAGAACAGAATCGGTTATCCCGTTTGGATTTTCTGGCAAAAAAACCTAACCTGCAGACACATCTCCAGTGGCAGCTTTCACACTCCGACCTCATGGAGGAGGAGCGGGAGGTAGGTTATTTTATTATCGGCAATCTCAATCAAGACGGTTTTCTGGACCTGTCAACAGAGGAAATCGCCAGAGAAATAGATAACAATGAAGATGTGGTCAGCAAAGCAATCGCAGTTATTCAGGAAATGGATCCGGCCGGTGTATGTGCAAGGAATGTCAAAGAATCCCTATTACTTCAACTGAAAAGACTTGATCTAGCGGATACTTTGGCAGCGGTAATTATTAAAGAACATCTGCATAATCTTGAGATAAAGAATTATAGGTTAATTGCTAAAAATTCAGGCCGATCTATGAAGGAGGTTCTGGCTGCGGTTCATGTTATTACCCGTTTAAATCCTTTTCCTGGAAGGCAGTATTCCGATGAAGAGACACATTATATCTCGCCCGATGTCTATCTGCACAAAGTGGGAGATGAATTTCTTATCGTATTGAATGATGAAGGTCTGCCTCGCTTGCAAGTCAGTTCCGTATACCAGGAAATATTGAACAATGAAGTAAACATGGAGGACAAAACCAAGCACTATCTCCAGGATAAACTCAAAGAAGCTGTGTGGCTGATAAAGAGTATTCAGCAGCGGCATAGAACCATTTACAAAGTTATGGAAAGCATCCTGAAGTTTCAGCAAGGTTTCTTCGATCACGGGATTTCTCACCTCAGACCTCTTATTCTCCGTGATGTTGCAGAAGACATAGAAATGCACGAATCAACGGTGAGCAGGGTGACAAGCAATAAATATGCTCACACTCCTCAAGGTATTTTTGAGCTGAAATATTTTTTCAGTACAGCTATCAGAAGAACAGACGGGGAGGCCTCTATGGCGGCTAAAAGCATCAAGGACCGGATTCGTAATCTGATTAAGCTTGAAGACAAGAATAAGCCGCTAACAGATAATTCTATCGCAACCATCTTCCAGGAAGAAGGGATTAAAATAGCCAGAAGGACCGTAGCTAAATATCGTGAGCAGATGGGGATTTTACCGGTTAAACTTAGAAGAAACCCAAAATATTAAGCTATGTTATACCTTTTTTCCTTTCTTTAAACATTCTCTGCTACCCCTATCTGACCAGTTATATCTTTTTCAAATTTGGTAACAGAACCATTATCGATTATTATTTTTCTAAAGTCTTTAATCGGTAGATTTTTATAATGCAGAACAATGCAGCGCACCACAATAAGGTGACTGACTAAAAGAGCAGTCCCATCAAACAAGGTTTTCAAATACTTTTCTACGGTTTTTACACCTCTGATCTGCACATCGGCAAGTTTTTCACAACCAGGCAGTGCAAATTTGTCCGGTGAATTTAGCCAGTTAGGATATTCATTATTGTACCGGTCCCGAATTGCCTGTTTACTGAGTCCATCCCAATGAGGAATATGAATTTCCGTGAGAGCATTGTCGATGGTAATCGGCGTTTTCAGAGTTTCTGCTAAAATTTCTGCTGACTGTCTGGTTCTTGGAAGCGGTCCACAGATTATCCGGCTGATATTGGATGACATGAGCCTGATTCCAAGTTCCTTCATCTGCCTGATGCCGTCTTTATGAAGAGGTTCAGAAGTTTTTCCGGCGAAACGATTTTCCAGGTTGGCTCTTGTTGTGCCATGTCTGACAAGAAAAAGTGAATTATTCATGTGTTTTTCGAATCAGTGTTCTCTGATGAGATTGAGAAGATCCTTTGAGGACATTCTTCCACTCGTGTTTGTTCCTTCTAAAAGACAGTTTGCAAGGTCTCTTTTCTCTTGGTGCAACTTAACGATTTTTTCTTCTATAGTATTTCTTGTTACCAGTCGGTATATGGTGACAGGGCGTTTCTGTCCTATCCTGTGGGCTCGGTCTGACGCCTGATCCTCAACAGCCGGATTCCACCAGGGATCCATATGGATAACATAGTCGGCTGCAGTCAAGTTCAGGCCAAGGCCGCCGGCTTTTAAGCTGATTAAGAAAATGTCGCCTCTGCCGGCTTGGAACGCATCAACTTCTTTTTTTCTGAAGCGCGCAGGTGTACTACCGTCAAGGTAACGATAGTGTATTTTCTCTTTGGCAAGTTGTTCTCGAATAATAGCCAAATGGCCGACGAATTGACTGAAAACAAGGACCTTATGTTTGTTTTCCCTTAATTCTTTCAAAACCTTTGAAAATATTTCAAGTTTGGAACTGGCAATTGAGCTTTCAGGGAGTACCAGTTTTGCATTACAGCAGGCTCGCCGCAGTTTCATGATTTCTGCCAGAATCTGGATGTTTTGCCCGCTGTCTCTTCATCATTCATTTCCACATGCAGAACAATTTCGGTCCGTGATGGCAATTCTTCCAGTACTTGTGATTTTATTCGGCGGAGTATAAAAGGGCGGATGAGTTTTTTTAATTTTTTTCTTACGTCAGTTCGCTGATGGCGTTCAATTGGGATAGCAAACTGTTGATTAAATTTTTTGATGGAACCAAGCAGTCCAGGGGTTATAAAATTGAATAAATTCCATAATTCTCCCAAATTGTTTTCAATCGGTGTACCAGTGGTTAGGAGCTTAAATTTGCCATTAAGAGACATTGCAGCTCGAGAACGTTTCGTTGCTATGTTTTTAATTGCTTGGGATTCATCCAGAACAATGGTTTCCCATTCTTTTGCGGAAAACAATTTTGTTTCTTGCTGAAGCAGGGTGTAGCTGGTTATAAGGATATCATTTTTCCCCATTTGTTGGATGAGCTGTTTTCTACCTTTGTTCCCCAGTGAAAAAATGTTAAGGGTCGGGGCAAATCGTTTGGTTTCATCCTGCCAGTTCATGCAGACGGAGGTTGGGGCTACTACAAGTGTTGCTCCATTTGATGTGCGGTCAAGTATGATTGCCAGCGCCTGTAAAGTTTTGCCCAGCCCCATGTCATCGGCGAGGCAGGCCCCTAAGCCCCAATGGGCGAGGCGAGCAAGCCATTTGTATCCTTCAATCTGATAATCCCGTAATTGACCATTTAGGGTCAATGGTGTTGAAGGTTTGAGATTCTGAGCTTCTTTTATTAACTGCAATTGGGCTTTCCATCCCTGGTCAACAGACACATGCTTCAGGTTCTCGGTAAATTCCTCAAGCGCCAAGGCAGCGAGAGGGTGGATGCGTATTCCTTTATCCTTACTCTTAGTTGAAGCTTTTCCTGAAAAGAGGTTGAGTTCCTGCAGCCTTCTGTGAAACTCTTTAGTAAGCGCCAAAAATTGCCCAGCGCCTAAAGGAATAAAGCGTTTTGGATTGTTTTTTACCATCTGCATGAACTCTTTCATAGTAAGAACCAGAGATTTGTCTACATGCAGATCTCCACTTATTTCAAACCAGTTTCTGGCTTTACGGATTTTTAAGTGCAAATTTGAAAATGAGGCTTTGTGTCTGATCGATAATCGTTCTCCTTCAGGCCATTCAATGACTACCTTGTCTTGCAAGCCCTGCAATTCAAGTAGTACTTGCAGGCAGTCTTCTACTGCCGGTAAAGTGCAAGAGCATTCAGTGTCTATCTTGCCGATGATTGTTGGGCATGTTGCTATCACCTCCTGAGCGTTGTTTTTTTCGGCATGGAGGTCTCTATTCGTCTGCAAGCGTCTGCCTTCCACTTCTGCAATGATAGTTTTAGTCCCTCTCCCAGGTCTCAGATATGGTCCACCAGTCCTGAAAGGTCTGACATACATCTCCAGCTTAAAGCCGGAACCAAATGGAAGCAGTTGTATAACTATTCCCGTATCCGGCCTAATTTCTGTGACGTGTGACAACTTTCCACCAATTGCGGCATGAACAGTCATAAAGGATGATATGTTAGAAATGGCAGCCAGCACTTTAGCTTTCGCAGCGAGCGGGACAGACAACCCATCGTGGCCAAGTATTTTAGCAATTCGTTGATATTTTTCGGTTACTTCTATTATACGGTAACGTGTTTGAGATTCACGAATTATGGTAATCCCTTGGTCAGCCAGGTTATTGATAAATGACAGACAAAGCAAATTGTCAGATTCCTCAACCAGGAGTTCGGGCTCCCCTTTCAGCAATTCAACCTGAATATCTGGTGATTTTTCAAGAAAGATGAGAGGGTGGCCAATCATGGCAGGAAGGGCGATATCTTGATCAATATGGTATTCGGTTGTAAGAGAAGTTTGGGTTTTTACAATGGCGTGACTGATTTTTTTATCTTGATCTGAGAGATGATCTCCATTTATTCCGTTTGTCAACCGGCTGAGAGCAACTGGTCGCCCTTTACTCCATTGTCTCTGTGCAGAATATTTTTGTTCTTTTGGAGTTATTAAAATTATAGGGCCGTCAAAATCAATCATCCAAACCAGTCGTTTTTGTTGG
>CAMYJP010000487.1 GCA_947258675.1 uncultured Desulfobulbaceae bacterium
ATCAATTCCTGTCCTAAAGTTGGCTTTACAGATTGTTGTGTATCGCTTCCAAGTTTCACCCCACAACCAAAAAGGATTATACTGATAAGAATCATTCCACATATACAATTTCGTATTGCTTTCATCTTACCCCCTTTCAGAGTTTTTAATAACAAAGACTAATTCAGGCTGAAGTAATTTCTAATATGGTTTGTATAAAGAGCCTAATTTTAAATCAATAACAACTTTTAGGCTGATTTGGCCACTTGCTCTATCTCCAATATTGCTACAAAAATTAGGGGCTAAAAAAACTTGTGATATCCTCTTCCCTGGATCTTTGGTTAAGGTTGTGATTACTATAAATGTTAACGTTTGACAGCCCTGAAAACCGTATGATATTCAAAACGTATCATTATAGATTTCGATAACGGTCGAATTAAAACTTTTGGCAAGTTATCTGAAAATTTGAAGACATCAAAATTTACAACCCTTCTGTAAATCATTACAATTTACATGATAAACAGAACTGTATAATCACTGGTTAGTCGCATAATTTCAATTTATATTACTCATATAAAACTACCGGAGAATTCACCTATGTCAATTTTAAAAAAAGCAATTTTGATAGGCTTTGCTCTTTTACTGCCCATTATTGCTACTGGTGATTTCGCTGTCAAATTCTTTCCGGGTTGGAGTTACCAACATCAGGACGACCAGATTCACGACGGCGCCACACTATGGGCAATTATCAGGCAAGGTGATTCATATATTTTAATAAAACGTAAGATTAGCCTTAAATCCGTCCATTCACCAATTCGAGATGATGAAGGACAGGCAAGCGATAGAGAGCTTATTGCACCAGATAGAGATTCTTCAATAATCCATTTTACTGGAATTGATAAGTTGAAAAGCGGTCCGATCTTTCTGAAGGAAATCAAAAAGCCGCTTGTCAATACTTTTAATCCCAAAATACCGCCTTCTTCAATTAATTTTGAAATCGAGGGTAAAATATACACGATATATGTCAAATTGAGCAAGAAAAATGATATGTTTATTTATATGAAACATGGGGATAAAAAACAATTGCTTTGTGTATACCCAAAAACTGGAGATGCTCTGTCCTGGTTGCAATGGGTTGCGGATATTGATCGAGACAATGCTCCAGATATACTGATTTCCGCTAGTGGGCATTATTCATATATCGACAATAGACTCTATCTATCATCTTTTGCTGATCCTGATAATTTTGTAAAAGAAGTTGGGCGATACACCGATGGTGAATAATGCTTGTCGATTTATCAATGATTTATGTTAGTTGTTTTATTTAGTTTCCAGTTGATCGCTCCCAACCTGTTGCAATTATCTACGGCTCTGTTTTATCTCTTCTGTTCATTGGCGGTTATGACAGGCTTATTGATACCAACAATACCAAGAGCCAGCAGGATGCCAACCGTGACGGTGATCATGCCGATCCAGGCCGGCAAACCCGGCATCTCTTGCAGGATCGGAATGGCCACCAGAGCGGCCACCACAGGCACAGCGGAGAGAAATACAGAAGTCGTGTTGGCTCCCAGATGACGAACGGCTATATTGAGGCAAGATATGCCCAGCACGCTGGGCACCAATCCCTGATAAGCCCCCTGGAGCAGGATTTCGGATCTGGGAGCAACGGCCAGGTTGCTCTCCAGCCACAACAGCCAGATCGGAATATAGACGGCAGCGCTGACAATGGTCACTGAAAAGATAACCTGCCCAGGGGTTATTGGCCACACTCTGTTGGCGACCATAAACACGGCGAAAAGAGCGATTGCTGCCAGGAACAGAAAATCGCCGAACCATGTCATGCCGCCGCTTGAAGATAGAATCCCCTCAAAACCAACCAGGGTAACACCGATCAGAATGACACCCAGACCGGCCAACTGAGAGGTCCGGTTTCGTTGGCCGACCCAGATCCATCCGAAGAGAGCGGTAAATAAAGGCAGGCAACCGTTCAGAAATATTCCGCCATGGGCTGCCGGGGCGTATGTGAATCCGAAATAGGAAAGCAAGGCGTATGGTATGCCGGAGGTCAGGGTCAGGATCAATACCCGCAGAGGCGTTAAACCCTGCCAGGTCCGGCGCCAGATGATATAAGGCAGGGCTACTGCCGCTCCAACGGCGAATCGGAGTCCGGTGATATCGTAAACCGTCAAGGTGTTGGTCACACCAAGTCGACTGACAACTATCCAGCCCGACCAGAAGAAAACGACGCTAATGGCAGCGGTGGTCCCAAGTAACAATTGTTTTGGGTTGCCGTTTTTCAAAGTAATATGTTTCTATCTAACGCCTTTTGCATTAAATACTGCGCAGACAATGGCATTCTAAGCTCTCAATAGGTTTTTACTATTACTTTCCAAGGAAATCTTCTAAACGCTCAATAGCCTCCGGCATATTCTTGCGTCCGAAACCGATGCGAAAATGGTTGCCGTCGTCCTCGTACAAAGTGCCCGGCAACAACAGTACACCGGCAGATTTCACCAGCGCC
>CAMYJP010000488.1 GCA_947258675.1 uncultured Desulfobulbaceae bacterium
AGGTGATTTGATTATCTGACAAAAGAAAGGGAAAATCAAGGAAAGGGCACTGCTCTTTTTTAAGAATAATAAATAAACGCTTTTTTTCTGTTTTCCAAAAAAACCTGCACTACAACCTTTTGCAACCATAAGGGTTACTGCCATACTCTTTACCCGGTGCTACAAAATGGTACCCAGGATCCATCAACAAGCAGCTCATGGGGCAAAAAGTTCCTCTTGTACGACATGGAGGCGACCCATTTGATCCAATACCCTAAATAAAGGTAGTCAATGGTATGACTACTGCAAAAATTGATAAGGGTAAGAATATTATAAATACCCGGACTTCTGTGGGATTCCTCCGGATCAAAATAAAAGTAAACCGCATTGAGCCAGTCCGTTGAAGCGTCAATGATCGCGGTTCCAAGAAGACGTTCGTCGATCCTGTAGCGGATTTCAAGGCTTCTGGACAAAGAACCGAGAAAAATGCCGGTGTAATAACTGAAGGCGGACGTTTTGCTCTGTGGAAAACGAACTTCTAGAAACTTGTCAAGCAGATCGAGATTCTCCTTGCTCATAGATAAAGGTGCGACCCCGACCGTAACGTCTCTATTCTTCTTCCAGACCCTTTTTTGACTGCGCCTCGGCATAAATTTTCCAGGACGCAACCTAATTGGTGTACATTCATTGCACCCGGGACATCGCATCGTATAAATATAGTTGCCGTTGCGCCGGTATCCTTTTTTCAGAAAAAGGTTCATGGTTTCATCTGGAAGCGAACTGAGCTGTGCCTGATGATAAACAGCCTTTCGATCAAGCCCGTATGGGCAGTCGACACTGATATCAAAAAAATACTGATCCAACCCCAATCCCGGTTCCGGGTACAGGAGATTATCTGAACAATCATGCAGGGACATCGACGAAAAACCCTATCGCACCTTTTTCTGCAATCTAGACCAGGCCCTGGTCCAGCATAGCGTTAACTACCTTGACAAAGCCGGCAATATTGGCGCCGGCGACATAGTTCTCTTCCATACCATATTCACTGGCCGCATCAATACATGTTTTATGGATCGATTTCATTATTTCCTTCAAACGCGAATCCACTTCTTCTTTCGGCCAGTTCAAGCGCATCGAGTTCTGGGCCATTTCAAGTCCGGAAACAGCAACTCCCCCAGCATTGGCTGCTTTGCCCAATCCATACATAATCTTGCTATCCAGAAAGACATCAACAGCACCGGGTGTCGATGGCATATTGGCCCCTTCAGAAATGAGCCGGACACCTGCCTTGATCAGATTTTGGGCGTCTTTTTCGTTGATCTCATTTTCTGTGGCCGAAGGCATGGCGCAATCCGCTTTATGGGTCCAGAGCTTATTGTAGGCCAGGTCCGGTTCGACTTCGGTGTAAACGGCTTTCGGATACTTTTCGCAGTACTCGCTTATCCTGCCTCTGCGGATATTTTTGAGATTCATGACAAACTGGAGTTTCTCGGTGTCAATCCCCTCTTCATCAAATATATAGCCTGATGAGTCCGAAAGAGTAACAACCTTTCCGCCCAGTTCCAGTATTTTCTCAGTCGTATACTGGGCGACATTGCCTGATCCGGAAACTAGACAGACCTTGTTCTCCATCGTTTCCCCACGGTATCCAAGCATTTCGGCGGCAAAATAGACCACACCGTATCCGGTGGCTTCAGGTCTTATCAGACTGCCGCCCCAAGCCATGCTCTTGCCGGTGAGTACCCCGGTGAACTCATTACGAAGTTTCTTGTACATTCCAAATAGATAGCCAATCTCCCTGGCACCAACCCCGATATCACCAGCCGGCACGTCCGTATTCGGTCCAATATGCCTGAACAGCTCTGACATGAAGCTTTGACAAAATCGCATGACTTCAGCATCGGAACGACCCTTGGGATTGAAATCAGAGCCACCTTTGCCGCCGCCCATATGCAGAGTTGTGAGACTGTTCTTGAAAACCTGTTCAAAGGCCAAAAACTTGATAATGGACAGGGTAACCGAAGGATGAAAGCGTAAACCACCCTTATACGGTCCAATGGCGGAATTCATTTCAACTCTGAATCCCCTGTTCACGTGAACCTGCCCCTGATCATCCATCCAGGGTACCCGGAACATCACTGTTCTCTCAGGTTCTGTTATCCTCTCTAAAACAGCCTGTTGACGATACTCCGGATTTCTGTCCAGAACCGGCTTAACTGTTTCCAGGACTTCCTGAACCGCCTGATGAAACTCCTTCTGGTGCTGATCTCGCTGAATGATCTGTGAGATAATCTTTTCCATAGTTCTCCCTGATAGTTGGCTATTTTTTATCCATAAATGCTGCCGCCTCTGATGAATGGCCATCCACCTTCAGGGTAAATGGTCTTGGCAGCCGTATATGACGGACATAGTCCGTTTCCCGTATCACCTTTCTTCTTTTGAAAAATGACCAGTTAATACCGTCGGGCATCGTACTTTTATTCTGGCCAGCAGTACTCATTTCTCGAATCATGAG
>CAMYJP010000489.1 GCA_947258675.1 uncultured Desulfobulbaceae bacterium
GATATTGCCGGCAAGAATACAGAAATATTAATTACCGATGATTCGCATCCTGGGAACCTGCTGCGAGTGCCTGACGATTTTTCAACGATACAGCAGGCTCTCGATACAGCCCAAAAAGGTGATATCATCCTGGTTAAACCCGGTGTATACCATGAGCAGTTGACCATGAAGCAGGGTGTTAAGCTGATATCTGAAAGGAGCGAGGATGCAAATGCCCCGCGGCAGATAGAAGGAGCAACCCTCATGCTGCCGCTCCGAACCCTGCAGACGGTTATTGACGGTTCAAAAGCAAAAGCTTCATCCCGTGGAATGATAGATTTTTCGCCAGGAACCGGAAGAGACACGGTTGTCGATGGATTTACCATCAGAAATCTGCCACATCAGAATCATCACATCCCGGGACACGCCCATGCCATAAATCTACGCGGTGCAAGTCCGATTATTATGAATTGCTATATTCATGATAATGGCAGTACCGGTATAGGCAGCCATGTTATTTTTCATGATCAGACGGCGCCGATTGCCAAGAGGGATTTTCGATCACGGAATATCAAGTACAAAGCTGAAGCGGTAATATTTAACAACATTATCCGCAACAATCTAGGCCGCGGCATCGGCTGCAACCACTTTTCCGCCCCCCTGATCCTGGGTAATGAAATACTTGAAAACGACGATTCGGTATTAGGTAAACCAGGCCCGGGGATCGGCGCCAAACACGGCGCTTCCCCCATAGTCATAGGAAACGTGGTGCATGGCAATCCCGGGGGAGGCATAATGATAAAAATGGGTGAGCCTCAAGGTGCGTATCCCATTAATAGGCCTCCGGTACCTTTAGTTGATAGTAATGTTGTTTATGAGAACGGCGCCATTAACCCCGGTATTGCCTGCATGGCATGTGGTACGGATAAAGAACCTGTCCAATTTATTAATAACTATATCTATACTCCCGGGTCTGTTGGCATTGGTCTCTACAAAAATTCTTTCGGCATCATTGAAAGAAATGGGGTCGTAAACAGTCGCCTGGCCGGAATTGCCGTCAATAACAGTTTTGCTCAAAAACTCAATTATAACGTAGTGACTCACTCCCGCACATTGGGCTACGTTTTTGTCGATAAGGCAATTATCGGAGAGATGCGGGGAAATGGGGCTTTCGCAAACAGTGGTCCTGGCTATATGCTCATAAAAAATGAGGTGACGGATCAATTAAAAATGTAATTGGTATCTATAAAAAAACATTGCCGGCCGCTGCAGTGTCCATTTTTCCCTATAGTATTGCTCAATGAACTACGCAGTTTTATTCTCTTTAATAGTATTCGGGATTTCAGCCTGTATCTCTTCTCCAACACAACAGAACACAGTGAAAGAAGAAAGCGTCTTTTCTAAAAAGAAAAATGAAGTAACAGGTACGTCTGAATTGACGATGAAAGTGTGGTTGCCGAACACAACTCCTGAAATTGTTGTCTTGGCACTGCACGGCTTCAATGATTATTCAAATTTTATTAATAACACAGCCCTTGTCTTTACTAAACAATCCATAGCCGTCTATGCCTATGATCAGAGGGGATTCGGAGCGTCGCCTAACCCCGGCATATGGCCAGGCAGTCGGGTGCTAATAGATGATCTGACAACCATGATTGAGCTTGTGCAGGCCAGACATCCTGATACGCCATTTTTTATATTAGCGGAAAGCATGGGTGGAGCGGTAACTTTACTCACACTGACAAATTATCCCCTTCATTTAGATGGTGTTGTCCTGCTTGCTCCTGCGGTCTGGAGCAGAAACCATATGCCCTGGTATCAAAGGGCAGGATTATGGATAACATACAAGCTTGTTCCAGGCCTGAAGGTGACCGGCGAAACACTGGAGGTTATTCCATCGGATAACAAACAGATGTTGAAAGATTTGGGCCGTGACCCACTAGTAATAAAAAAAAGCAGGATTGATACCCTAAAAGGGCTCACGGATCTGATGGATGCGGCATTCTGTGCAGCGCAGAAATTTAAAACAAAGGCTCTTGTCTTGTATGGAGAAAATGACGAGATAATCCCAATGGAACCTGTCCTGGAGATGTTTCAGAAGTTTCCTGAACCGGTTCCCAACAAACAACGTTTCATATTATACAAAAACGGGTACCATATGCTGCTCCGTGATCTGCAGGCAGAAAGAGTCCGCAATGATATTATCGCCTGGATCAAAAATGAATCCAGCAAAACACCGTCGGTTCTGGAAAATCAATCACGCGAGATTTTCAAGAATCAACCGGATTAACTTGAAAATTGAATTGTCCAATAAAATGGGTGTCCGCGGGATAAAAAATTATTTCGAAGCCAGAAGACTGCAAACCGAGAAGTCTTTTAAAAGTCAAAAACGAAAAAATATCTTTGCCGAAAAAGGTATCCACAAAATTACAATCGTGCTTGATAACCTGAAAACGACATATAATATAGGTAAGATTTTCAGAAGTTCCGATGCCTTTGGGATCAAT
>CAMYJP010000490.1 GCA_947258675.1 uncultured Desulfobulbaceae bacterium
ACCAGCAATAAGCCTGTGCCGCTGTAGATATTGCGCATCACAATCATGCCTTCCATCAGACTGTGGGGTTCCAGCTCACGCTCAACCATGCCGCGGTTTTGAAATAATGCCGTATCTGAATCATAGGTCGCCGGGACTATTTCCCGGAAAATTGGAAAAATAGCCGGATCAAAATCCTTTCCTAAACGCTCGTGCACTCTGTGCAGGGTCTTTTCAAGGGCAGTGTCATCCATTACCTTATTTACCGTTCTGTCGATAAAATCCGCCACGCTAATTATTCGTGCTCCCAAAGGGATATCCTCTCCCTTGATTTTATCCGGATAACCGGTGCCGTCATAATGTTCATGATGGTGACGAATGACAACTCCTACTTCCCGTAAATCTTCTATGCTGTCGATGGCTGCCTGGCCGCGGACGGCATGCAGCAAATATTCCTCACGCTCCTGGGGAGTCATGGAATCATCATCTTTCACTATTACTGAATCACTGATCCCGATTTTGCCGATGTCATGCAAGAGAGCTGCTGTTCTTATCTTCTGGATTTCGGCGCTGTCCAGGCTGAGTTTTTCCGCTGCATTTACAGACAATTCCGCCACATTGCGGGAGTGATCCCTTACATCTTGATCGCGCAGTTCAATGAGACCGGAAAAAGACAAAATCGTATTTTCAAAATTCTTCTTCAGTCGAATATTGGATCGGGACAACTCTTCACTTTTCTTTCTCAGATCACCGGTTTGCTCAATAACTCGTTTTTTGAGCTTACTGTTCCAGTCTGTCAGTTCTTCATTCTGGCTCTTTACCAATTCGTTGAGTCTTTTATTTTCCGCCACCAGACTATATCTACTGATGGCATCTTTTACTATTTGAACGATGTCTTCATCATCCCATGGCTTGGTTATGTACCTGTATGCCCCGCCTTTATTTATGGCGTCCATGGTAGCATTAAGATCGGCATAGCCGGTGAGCACTATGCGAAGGATATCCGGGAACAATCCCTTGGCTTTTTCCAGAAATTCAGCGCCGGTCATACTAGGCATTCGTTGGTCGGAAACGATGAGGCCGATGTCTTCGGTGCTCTTCAGCACTTCCAAGCCTTCGGCACCGGAAGAAGCGGTCAAAACATCAATATCTGCGCCCATCATCAGCCTTTTTAAGGCCCTGAGAATATTTTCTTCATCGTCCACGAACAGGACTTTAACTGGTATATCGTTTTTATCTTCCATGAAGTAAAATTCGGCATAGAAGTGAAAAAAATTAAGAAAATTGCTTCAGGCTTTTGTTTCATACCGGCTTTATTTCCTGTATGAAATTTCTCATCTGGGAAAACATCTACCGGTTATTAACCACGAAGAACGTTCTGTTCTTCGTGCGCTTCGTGGTTCAAGCAAAATAGATATTAATTATAATTGGTTAAGGTGAAGTATCTCATCGGAAGCTGTTGCATAGTGCAACTTCGTGAAATATCAAACGATTATATTGGACAAAGATGATTGGTAATCATTTTTTTTCTCATAAGCAGTATCAAGTTTACAGGGACTTGAGCCGATTTAATATGAATGATTTATTCCGGCTGTTTAGCAGGCGATGGTCGGCATATTCTATTGATATGTCATAAACAAAAATCGGGAAAATCATTTCGATATTGCCGGCACCAATCTTGAGGAGCATTGCACCATGGAAGAAGAAGTCACCATTCTCTGTGTGGATGATGAAAAAAATGTCCTGAAATCCCTCCGACGGTTGTTCATGGATGATGACTATGAAATACTGACCGCAGCATCAGGAGAAGAAGGACTTGGAATATTAGAAGAGGAAGAGAATATCCAGGTCGTCATTTCCGACTACCGGATGCCGGAGATGAACGGAGTGGATTTTCTGCAAAAGGTCTTTGAGCGATGGCCGGATACCATACGAATAGTTCTTTCCGGGTATGCTGATACCGCCTCCGTGGTTGCAGCCATAAACGAAGGTCAGATTTACAGATTTATCCCCAAACCCTGGGATGAAAATGAACTGAGAAATAATATTGCCAAGGCTGTTGAAGTCTATTTCCTGCACAAGAAAAACAGGGCGCTTACTGGAGAATTGCAGGAATCCAATGATGAGCTTCAAATATTAAATGAAAACCTGGAGAAACTTGTGGCAGATCGCACCACAGAACTCATGTTTCAAAATAAAGTTCTTACCTATTCGCAAAATATTCTGGATGCATTACCTGTTGCGGTTTTAGGACTGGATATGACTGGTTTGATTGTGCAATGCAACCAGAAAGCCAATGAACTCTTTCATGACAAGGGATCTCTGTTCGGGACTGAAATCAAAGCTCTCTTTCCGCAAACTCTGCAGGACATTGTTGCCTCTGTTACCGCTGAAAAAACTGCCTCGGAACAAATTTCCGTGGAAGGCAAGGAGCTTACGATCAAGGCCAGCCTTATGAAAACTCCTGAAGGACAGGAGGGTAGGATTGTGGTCTTGGATGAGGACTG
>CAMYJP010000491.1 GCA_947258675.1 uncultured Desulfobulbaceae bacterium
CAACCTGGAACAGACCATCACCTCTGCCTGGCAGCGTCTGGCCAGGGTGACCATCGAGTGCCTGGATTTCCGGCAGCTCATCCCGCGCTACGACCGCCAGGCCACCTTCTTCTTCCTGGACCCGCCATACTGGAAAATCCCCGGCTACAAGCACGATTTTGAGGAACAGGACTTCCTCGACCTGACCGAGATCCTCGGCAACCTGAAAGGCAAATTCCTGATGACAATCAATGATACGCCGGAGGTGCGGGAGATCTTCGAGAAGTTCAAGATCGAGGAAGTGCAGCTCAAATACTCAATGGCAAAAGAAAGCGATTCACGCGCAAAATCACGCACAGAACTGCTCATCTCAAACCGCGATTAAAATGCATTTAATTTTCCTTTAATCGCGGTTCCAATTTTTCAGGCCCGATTAAAAAAAAATAGAGCGAATATGCCACGATTAACTATTCATATCGGAAAGAATTAGTGCAATTATTAGTATTTTTGGAGAGGGAAAAGAATAAATTTTTGTAGAGACATACTTTTGAAAAGGCCGGAACACTTTACTGTCATTGAACTACTACTCGGCATGAATTCCGGCAAAACATAACTAAGTTGAAATAGACGTCCTGAAGGATTTTCAGGCCCGGCATTTCTGTAAGATCTAACAGTATGCCATGTAACTCGTCTTGAGGTACATGATATACAGAATCCATGACAGCTTGCCGCCTCAGCGCCGACAATGTCCTCTTTGTAAACTCAAGCACCTTGTTCGCTTTCCGTCTTATTTTGGAGTATAAACAATTGGCATGCCATTCGCTCCAACAGGTATATAAACAGTCGTGTGGTTGGGAGAGTCTGCCATTTCCTGCTGGGCCATAATTGCCTCATGTTGCAGGTAGTTTGCGGTTAGTGTCTCATTAATGATTTTTTGGGCTTCTGCTATACCTTTAGCTTCCTCAATTTTAATTTCAGCGTCTCTTTGGGCTATCTGTTTTTGGACAGCTTTCTCTTCAAGTAATTGTTGCGCAGCCAATTTTTTCTCAACAGCCTGAGCTACAGAATCTGGATAGTCTATATTGCCGACTACAAGGCTTACTAATTGAAATGGTGTGCCTTGTACGTGCTGCATAAGTTCGGCTTTTATTTCATTGGCAATGACATCACGGTTTGCCTTAATTTCTCGGCTTGTATAATGCTGGACTGAATTACGAATGAATTTCCTGAAGGGTTCTTTAATAAATCGGATGTACCATCTTTCGGCTCCATATTTCTGAACAACCTCCTTTATTGAATTTTCTTTTATTGACAATACTGCATGGAAATGAAGAGTGACATTAAGGTCATCCTTGGCAAGAATTTTGAGATCTTCGTTATAAGTAATAGGTCTCATATCAATATTCGTAACTCTATTGCGCCATAACGATACACCATAATTCCCTGGCCCTTTTATTACTCCCCTATAGCCACCTTTCCCAAATATACGAGGGTCCTCGAAAACAAATCCCTCATTGCCCGCTGGTGTATGAGGGTTTGAACAACCAGTAATAAGCAAAGAAAAAAATAGTAAAGAAAATAAGGTGATTTTTTTAACCATTACGTTTCTCCTGATGGCTTTGATTATGACAACTGATTGAAATTATTTTGATGTAAAAAAATATAGGAATGTCAGATTCCCAACAAAACGGTTCTCTAAATTACTGTTTAATTAATCGATTGGATTGATGGGAATATTTAGATTCTAATTAGAAAGGTGGTGAAATAATAGGTTGCCAAACGTTGAACATCAGTAATTTTCTTACCATGCAAGGTTGATGGTGGTTATCTCTGCTATACCGAAAATCTATATTTCTGCTCTTGATATCAGACATTTCGAGTTTAACAGTGCTGCTTACGGTATTTCCTTCTCGTTTGGCAAAAACCCCTTTGGCCAAATCTGTTTGGCAGTAATCAAGAATAATATCCTTAGGTAAAATTCCGTTTAGTTCTATGTAATATTCTGCAATCCTGTTACATGGTTTATTCATTTGAAAGTAATCATCTTCTATATCCTTGCAGGCCTCTGAAAATGATAACAAAATAGATTGAACGTTGCGAAAAGCTAAATTGGAGTTTCTTAATGTAAACAAAAAGGCAGAGCCAAATCAATAACCCTACCTTTTTCTTGCCATACTATTTCTGAATAAAGCTAAAAATAAAATTTACTCTTATCTACAGGTATCCTTGTTTTTGTTCCACCGGCAGCCATTATCAACACAGCTTGCCCGATCGGTGTAATCGCTGCAGACTGAGTCAGTTCCACCGGCATCCTCACAGACCTTTGCCCTGTTGTTCCAAGTGCAGTTGGAATCAACCTTGCATGTTCCTTTGTCAGGATGGTCAGAGCAGGCAGCAGGCGGACAAATCGGATCGCCGATACAGTCCGAATCGTCGCAGTCGAAATAGGTATCGCAATCATCGTCGATGCCGTCACCACAAACTTCCATTGCACCAGGATTAACAC
>CAMYJP010000492.1 GCA_947258675.1 uncultured Desulfobulbaceae bacterium
TTGAATTTATTTTAAAAGAACTGGGCGTGACCGACAAAATCGGAAAAGGTTTTACGCAACTCTTCAAATTTATAAATGCTGATTAAGGCATATGTAGTCATTCAAATTGTGAAAGATACACTTGAAGATATATCTCCAAATAATAGGGATGCCGGAGCTTAGAAAAATTATCGGCAGCGATTTAAAAATCGATGCGGAATGCAACACAATTTTGGATTTGATAGATCTGTTGTGCCAAAGTTACGGTAAACAGGTGAAAGATACTTTTTTCCCCAACGGCAAGACCTTAAACATGAATATTCAAGTCTTGGTCAACAATAAATTGGTTTTGCCTCGTGAAAAAGTGGAAAAAAAATCAATAGAAGAGAATGATAATATCGCATTTATGCTTTATATCGGTGGCGGCTAGAACTTATCTTAAAAATATCTGGGACACCCACTGACGAGATGATTCAAATTGTAGTCATAGATAGGTTAGCCCAATAACGCCAAATGAAATATTCAGATGAAAAAATGAATCGATCTACAAAAGTACTTTCATCAAAAGACTGTCGAAAATGCGTTGATGTCAGTCAAATAATCGATATCATCGAAAAGACATACGGCCTTAGTGCTGAAGGCAAAACTATCATGCCGCCCAAGATGATCATGAATATGGACACACAAAAGGCTCATAATTATTTGATAGCAGGCCCCGCCTGCATTCCAAGCCTGGAAGCGATCGGTATCAAGATAATAACAGGATATGAACAAAATCCTCAAAAATATAGCTTGCCGTATGCGATTACCACTTATTTTTTGCTGGAGTATGAAACGGGATTTCCTGTGGCCATTATAAATGGAAAGAACATTACTGATGAAAGAACCGGCGCGATGGCGGCTGTATCCGCAAAATATATGGCAAATAGCGATTCAAAAGTCATCACGATAATCGGTGCGGGGGTTCAGGCCAGATCGGTTGCCAGGTATTTGGATTACGTTTTTAAGCTGGAAGAAGTACGCGTTATTGACATAAACCCTCAAGCGGCTGATCAGTTTAAGATGGAAATGCAGTCGGTAGTCAAAAAGAACATCATTGTTTACACTGACACAAAGGCGGCAATTTCTGATTCCGATATTATCGTAACCGTCACCTCCGCTAAAGGTAAATTTGTCTTGGATCAATGGGTAAAGCCAGGGGCTTTTGTTGAAAGCATCGGCACTTATCAAGAGCTGGATCCATTATTGGTTAAAAATGCAGATAAAATCGTTGTGGACAATATCAAGCAGGCACAATATCGCGGTGAATTAGCCAATGGATTCAAAGATGGGAGTTTGATGATTGACATGATACATGCAGAAATTGGTGAAGTCATAAAAAAGATAAAAGTGGGAAGAGAAGGAAAAAAGGAAAGAAATATTGCGGTTTTAACCGGTACCGGTGATCTGGATGCTGCGGTAGCAAAACATTTTTTTGACAAGTCTAGTCAAATCGGTATCGGAACATATATTGATCTTTGAATTGACCATTAGACACGCCGAAATTTACAACAAACTTCTACAATATGATAGGGAAGTAGAAAATGATGATCCAACCAGGCAAAATACCGCAGGGTGGATACGGTGAGGCTATAGGAATCACCGTCGCTAAAATATGGTATCCGGTACTCATGCGCGGCCATCATAATTATAGTGCAACCTATGATTTTCCGATAAGAATTAAATTGATCGAAGATTGGGTTCATCTTTCGACTGAAAAACGGAAACTCCCCCAATGGAATGTATCGGAGTTTATAAGGTGTGCTAAAGAATTGGAAGATGTCATCAGGGTATTTGAAGATACATTTAAATCGGAGGATCGTATCAGCCCGCTGAGCCGCCGAACTATTCATTTCTTTGATAAGAATTCACTTTTTTGGGAACGGGTTAAACGGACATAACAAATTGTGTTTTGGCAGCATCTGCGGACCAACATATGGAAACCTGCATTGTTATGGCCGATGTGTTTTCAATTATCGGAAGGAGGATGCCTGTCAATCTTAATTTCATCGCTAAATGCCCATTGTTTGGCTGATTTACACATAGGTCACCGGCTCAACTTTCACCAGTTTTTATTTAGAGATAGGAATCCAAGGGATTAAATCGGAACGATGACGTAATCATCGGTGGAAGGTGTTGCGAATTTGATATCAAAACTGAAAGCTTCTTACCATCGTCCGCGAAATGTCCGATTGTACATTGCTACGTAATTCTTCAATATTTTGCATGTGCCCCAATTGCACATATCGTATCTGCTCCTGAAATAAAGGAAAGATGCAGATTGCCTAACAAATTATTCGTTTGTAATGATTTTTACGGCCAGAGAGCGGCCACAATATATTGTGGTCCCGCCTACAAATTCTAAAATGAAAGATATGGTTTACATATCGCAATAAATCTCCTATTAAACACATATAGCTCAAAAATCAATGCATTTTTGGAGTCGGATTGGCTAACCGTTTGATT
>CAMYJP010000493.1 GCA_947258675.1 uncultured Desulfobulbaceae bacterium
TTTAGGGTGTTGTCCCATAAAATCTCAAGGAAATAATTCTCGTGGGTATTTATACATTTCCACAGTGAAAAGTATGCTTTATTGATTTTGCGTATCTTTGTTATAAGGTCATGCCCTGCCCCACTCCATAATGCTTTCGGGATCAGATTGATCAGTACATTTGTGGCATACTCATAGCGAGTTATACTACCAGCTTGAACTCTCCAGCCAGTTGCTGAAATCTCTATAGCTAGATCACGGGTAGACAATCGTGTCTGACGGTCTTTCTCTATTAATTCACGCATTTTTTTTGCTTCAAATGCCCTCTCAATAAAGAGTGTGTCTCCCCTGGATTCATTTTCCACCATGTGGCCGGCTAGCGTATCTAGCTCACTAACCCATGGGATAAAGTCTGCTTCAAAGTAATAAAAACGTTCGTCCTGTGTTTCTGTCCAAAGCTCCCGCAGAATCTGAAGGCGTGTGTTACCGCCGTCTTTGATCATGAACGGTTCATTAGAATTTCTTTTAGTTATATTTGGTGCGTGATCTAAACCACGAACCCTAATTGATTCTTTGATTTCATAATAATTAGGGTTTTTAGACTGTCGAGGATTCTGATCATATCCCACTACCTCGTCGATACATATACGCATTCGCATGGGCGAATTTAGCTCATCAAATCTCACTGTTTTCACTGCTTTGCCATTACTCATAAAAATACTGACTATTGTCTTCCTACCACTATCTTATCGATTATCTACATGCGAAATGTAACAGTAAGATTTTTATATAGCAACTTAAATTACTATATACTAGTAATTTTACTTACTCTAATATAGCTTTTTTAAGCATTGTTATATGCAACACTTATAAAGAAAATTCGTTTAATATATTGTCATTTTTATAACCCGACATTCATTGACCCATGACCAAAGAACCACATAAAAAAATTACTGTGCTTTTAGCAGACGATCACCCACTTCTTAGGGCTGGTTTCTCCATGACCCTGAAAAATGATGAAAATATAGAAGTTGTTGGTGAAGCGGATAATGCGATGAATGCTTGTAATTTATACTCAGAATTGTTGCCTGATGTAGTCGTGATGGATATTTTATTTGCTGATGATATGACAGGATTGGATGCTATTAAGCAAATACTGGAATGCCATCCTCTAGCAAATATTGTAGTACTTACTCAGCATGACCAAGAGGCTATTATTAGAGAGTCCTACCAAGCTGGTGCAAAGGGCTTTATTACAAAAGACTCTGACCCAGACCAGCTATTTGAGGCAATTTACACAGCCGCAAAAGGTGAGGTTTTCTTTTTGCCTGAAATTGCTAATCGCCTTGCGATGATGACCGCTTGTGGTGAAAAAGGTGTTTTAGAAGAATTGACTGAACGTGAACGTGATGTATTTAGGCTAATAGCACTTGGTTTAACTAATACAGAAATAGTGACAAGGCTCAATGTTTCTCCAAAAACAGTAAGTAACGCAAGTCATTCATTAAAAGAAAAACTTGGAACAAACAGAGCCGCAGATATTGCTCGGATGGCTATCCGTCTAGGGGTTATACGCATAAACGAAGTAAGTTGATTCATGCTTGATATCCTAACCGCTCCAAAACGCCACTTAAAATATCAAGATTATCGTATTGGATGGTAAGTGCCCCTCCTCCGTTATGCCCATGATCGATATCTATTGTACAGCCTACAATTTCAGATAACGCCTGTTCTAGTTTTACTATTTCTCTATCCTTATCCTTTTTTACACGATTGCATTTCTTGACCCGCACACCTGATTCTGGCTTTTCTTTGTCACCATTTAATAATGCTTGAAAAGACTTCACACTTAAGTCTCTCTCTATAGCAGCTGTTGCCATTTTGTATTGAAGTTCAGGAGACAAATTTTTTGTAACCAGGATTCTTGCATGAGTGTAACGTAGACGATTTGCCCTAATTAAATCCTGCACCTGTGGATCCAAGTCCAACAATCGAAGTGTTTGTGATACATCGGTTCTGGTTAGATCAAACCGACGGGCAATTTCAGCTTTGCTTTCATTTTTGCATTGGTGGAGGTATTCGAAATCTTCGGCTTCATCTAAATGGTTTCTCACCGCTATGGATTGATTATGATCATCTTTGATACAGCCCCTTACTTCAACATCAGAAAGAGTATCTTCGATGTTTATCCATATTTTGCTTAGCCTGGCTTGCTGAGCTGCCATCCAAACAGCCTCCCCTTTCACTAATTCATAGTGTGCCGGCAGTGTGTTGGGAATTGTTCTGACAACAACGGGAACCTTTATGCCGTTCTTCATGATAGAAACAAGCAAGTGAGGTGAAGGTTTAACACCCCCCCTCTTTGGTCGTAATGAACTTAGTTCCACCAGGTCAATATCAACGTACTTTTCCATTGCAAATACCGTCACTCAGGTTACGTTATGTTGAAGCTTTCTTCATTAGCCATGTTAGACGACGATTTGTAACTGACCATTTTTT
>CAMYJP010000494.1 GCA_947258675.1 uncultured Desulfobulbaceae bacterium
TAACTGAGCAGAAAAGTTTGAAGTGGTATAAATCCCCTACAGATGAAACAGCCAATGTGCACCGTGGTTTTTGTTCAGAATGTGGATCATCTCTTTTCTGGCACCCAAAAGATCGGCCAACCATTGCAATAGCTGCAGGTTCATTAGATTCACCGACAAACCTAAAAACAATTGGTCATATTTGGTGTAGCCAAATATCGGATTTTTATAAAATTGAGGATGATCTTCCTCAATTTGATGAGAGATGGAGTACCTAAAATAGAGAAGGCTTTCATAATTAATTGCAAACCAACTAACAAGGATAGTGAAAATGAGGATTGAAATATTAGGAACTCCATTCAATGGTCTTGGGTCACCACCAGAAATCGAGAACCCAGCAGACGGATTAAGGCAGGCGAAATTGATTCAATTATTGGAGTCAAAAGGACATGCTGTAACCGATCTCGGAGACTTGTCCGGTTATCAATTTCAGGAGATTCGTGATCCTGAGACCGGAATTAAAGATTTTAATCTGTGGATTGACCTTTCAAATGATCTATCGAGAAAGCTCGTCGCAATACTTGATCGGAAATCCTTTCCGCTGCTACTTGGAGGGGATTGCAGCATGTTGGTGGGGATATTCTCAGCCGTTCCACAAAGAAATACAGAAGTTGGACTCATATTTCTTGACGGCCATGCCGACTTTCATAGTCCAGAGACATCAGCTAGTGGCGATCCCGCTGATATGGAATTGGCAATCCTGACTGGCCGTGGTCCCGAAAGAATCACCAGAATAGCTGGCAAATACCCTTTGCTCAAAGATGAAGAGGTGGTGGTATATGGAATAAGGGCTTGGGAACATATTGGTGCGTCGAATATTGAGGTTTATGATAGACAGCGAATGGTCAAAAACGGGATTAAACATACCGTGAAAGAAGGATTAAAGAACTTATCTCAAAAAAAACTTCCGGTGTGGCTTCATTTTGATGTTGATGTACTAGATCCAGAACTCATGCCGGTCATGTTCCCTGAACCAGAAGGGTTGACATTTGAAGAAGCTCAAGAGTTTCTGGGTTTTGTGTGGGCATCAGGTCGAGTAATAGGCATGAGCATCGCATGCTACCATCCCAAGCTAGATATTGACGGTAGTGCAGGTGCCCAGTTAGTCACTCTCGTATCAGAAGTTCTCTCAAGTCCTTCCTAATACGGCAAATACAAGCATCAGAAGCAATTTTATCTTGGAAAAAGAACGCCTAACTGTGCATCAAGCTGACGGAAGGGCAGTTTCTTGTTCATTACAGATGCTGGGCGGTCTGACACGATATTACTATAGATTGTTACAGAGATGAAAAGTGAATATAAAAGATTTGGGAAATTCGCTGGGAAATTCAAAGATTATTAATTTGATCTTCAAACCAGCTGGAGCAAATATGGAGAGTAGATTTCGACACTGGCTCTATCCTCCTTTGAGAACACTTAGAGATGCTGGCGTTCAACCTGGGCAAGCGGTTTTAGAAGTGGGGTGTGGTACGGGATTTTTCACTTTACCAGCAGCAACGTTGATTGGCGATCAAGGTCGCCTAATAGCGATGGATGTAACATCAGATTTTATTACACATGTATCAAAAAAAGTAGAGGCTGCTAATTTAAAAAACGTACAAGTGATAAAATGTAATGCACTGGATACGGGCTTGGATACCGCAAGTATAGACACTGTACTATTGTTTGGTGTGCTTCCTTTCCCTTTGTTACCTTTAAATCGGCTTTTACCCGAAATGCACCGCGTACTGAAACCTGAAGGGACCTTGTCAGTGTGGTTGTTTCCGCCAGTTGTACATTTTTGGGTACCAAGGTCAATCCTTCGATCCGGATCATTCACTTATATGAACAAACGAAATGGCGTGCACAATTACAAGCGATGTTAAATGAGTTGCAATAAGTAGCCCCTTCAAGGATACAGATATCTCCAACATATCTTAATTATTACGTAATTTTAGATATTGGCAAGAAATCGTTCGCTGGCAATCTGTCAAATCTGGAGCAAATTTTGAGCATATCATAAATTTTTCCGAATTTTAGACAATCTCAATATGTATTGAAAGCCTTTGTTTAGATTAATAATATTAAAAATTAATTAGATGGAAGTGATTAGCTAAAAAAAGCATTGAATAAGTTAGTATAATAAAAGATTATGAGACAGATTTGTAAAATCCTATAAATTATTGTGTATTATAAGGAGAGGGAATATGGAATTTTTATCTGACAAACTGGTCAAACTCATTGAACGCGATGCTGACCAATTGACAAAAAAATGGTTGAGTAACGTACAGAGCCATCCCACAACGCCGACTTATCATGCCTATGATAAAAAAACGCTCTATAATCGAGCGTTCAGAGTTTACAGCCAACTTGGCAAATGGATATCAAGGGAAACATCCAAAGAAGATATTGCGGAGTACTACACAGCCTTAGGAAAGCAACGATGCAAAGAAG
>CAMYJP010000495.1 GCA_947258675.1 uncultured Desulfobulbaceae bacterium
TTTGGGTAATTCAGGTTCGCCCTTTTCGCGTTGTGGATGAAATAATATGTCAGTCATTACAATTCAAATAAAAAAAGGGCCGCAGAATATTCTGCGGCCCGAAACTGCATCAGTCAGGTTGTTCTTGTCAACCGGATTCCGGCTTAACCAATAAGCGGGTTAGCATACAGAAGAATCAGAGAGATAACCAGACCGTAAATTGTGAGTGACTCGATAAGAGCCAGACCGATAATCATGGTCACGGTGATCTTACCGGAAGCTTCCGGATTCCTGGCTGTACCGGAGCAGGCGCCGCCAACCGCAGTACCCATACCAATTCCGCAACCGAGGGCTGCAACACCAACAGACAGAGCTGCTGCAATACAGACAACCGCGATGTTAACGCCAGCGGCCCCACTTCCCCCCTCAGAGGCCATTGCCAGGCCAGAGAGAGCCAATACAAAAACCGTGGTCAAAACACTTACCTTCTTCATTCGTTTTTCCTCCTTAAAAAATTATTATTTGGCCTTCTTCCAATTAACTCGATTAAGAGCTGATACATATGATTAATGAGCGTGTTCCATGGCTGCTGAGAAATAGAGAATGGAAAGCAGCACGAAAACAAGCGCCTGTACAAAAGAAACCAACACGCCGAGGCACAGAATTGGCAGCGGCGCGAAGTAGGCACCGGCCAGCATGAAGAGAATAGCGAGCAGAGTTTCCTTAGCCATGATGTTGCCGAAAAGTCGAATAGACAGTGACAGCAGACGCGCTAAATGGCTGATAACTTCGATGGGGAACATAAGAGGGATCAGCGCCGGGATGGGCCCCAGAAAATGTTTGATATACCCTACCCCGTGAAACTTCAACCCCAGGATATGGGTTGTAATAAAAATTATTATCGTACACCCCAAAGTTATATTGATATTAGAGGTTGGCGACATGAAGCCCGGCATTAATCCGATAATATTAGCCGTCACAATATACAGGGCAAATGTTGACAGCATGGGAAACATCATGCGAGCCCCCTCCTTTCCCATATTATCTGCCATAAAGCCTTCAATGCCGCCAACCACTGCTTCCCAAAAATTCTGGCCACTGCCAGGAATCATTTCAAGTTTTCCAAGGGTAAGTTTCGGTACGAGGATAAGAAACGCCATAACCATCCAGGTATAGGTCATATGCGGTGAAACAAGCTTTTCAAGCAACGTATGTCCCACCAGACCATGTGGAATAGGTAGTCCCAATTTCTCCAAAATCACTGATATAAATAGTATTGGATGTTCCATAATCTCCTATGACGCCTCCTTTGCTGTGAAAAAAAACCTTTTAACCAGGCCGACCGTAGTAATTCCGATGCTCAAAACCACGGTTGACAGCCCCACTACCAGCCCGACAACATGAACCAGCTGGTACCTGATCAGGAAGAAGAGGATCAGGGCTAATATTGAAAACCTGGCATAATATTTAAGAAAGAAACGGGCCTTGGCACTATGCAGAGGACCGGCCAAGATCCTGCTCAAATCATTTTTCAAAAACAAAAAACTGATATTTGCCAATAAGCCGCCGACCAGGACGCCTTTGGTAAAAAACGGAGTGGCAACAAACCAGCTGGTCCCTGTCAAGACCGCCAGAAGGACCAGGTTCAGAACCTGGACATATACAAGTGGAAATTCGCTACCGTCCTTTTGCCTATCCATCACTTATATAAATCCTTGCGCTTTGCCAGCAGAAACAGATTTTTAAACCCGGCCGCGATTCCGAACCCGAGAAAAATAAGGGTCAGCCAAGGGTATGTCTTTTCATTAAAAACCTTATGGTCAAGCCACCAGCCGATTCCAAGACCGATAAAGATCGACATCACCATTGTCAGGCCGATATTTCCGAAATCAGCCAATAACCGCAGCATTTCTTTTCGATTACTTGACATTCAAATCACCACACACTTTGTTTCACCGAATGGTGATTCATTTTTACAACCGATTGATTTGGTATCATGCCGATGCCTCAAAGTCAATGGATTTTTTAATTTTTCTGCATTTTTTTGAATGACGATTCAGTCATTTCAAGAGCCGTTTGCAGATCTTTTTCCGTGTGAGCTGCGGAAATAAAGGCTGCTTCGAACTGGGATGGAGCAAGATAAATTCCTCCAGCCAACATCTCTCGGTAGAAGCGCCCGTACTTTTCAGCCTCAGCCTTCATTGCCGACTCAAAATCAACAATCGGCTCGGTTGTGAAGAATCCGGTCATCATGGACCCGATACGGTTTAAAGTAATACCCATCTCATATTTCTCAGCCAGAGCGGTCAGTTCTTTGGCATAGCCATTAGCCTTCTCATCCAGTTTTTCATAAAATCCCGGTTCTTTCAGAACCTTCAAAGTGGCAATACCGGCCGCCATGGCCAGAGGATTACCGGACAGAGTGCCCGCCTGATACACAGGACCAACCGGAGAAATCATATCCATAATCTCCTTCTTGCCGCCATAGTCT
>CAMYJP010000496.1 GCA_947258675.1 uncultured Desulfobulbaceae bacterium
TCAGGAAGCTGACCTGAATCAACACAGAGAAGGGTATTAATGATGCATGCACACATTTCAGAAGTGTCCCCCTCTTTGATAAAAAGTAAACCATTGGGGAAATATAAATAATTACCTGAGCGATGGGTCTTTTTAACAGAAAGGGAAAAAGGTTCAAAATAAGTGGAACCCTCACAACTCAGGGGACGGAGAATGATATCTGCTCTGGAATGTGCAGCCATTACTGAATTAAGATCATCAGCATCTATTAAGTGAAGATTTGATCCTGTCTTGTTTCCTTCATTTTCAAGAAGGTGTTTCACTTGTGAAGTCGGTTTATCAGTTGCTGCAACAACAATGGCAGTGTCAGAGGGAATGGGATAATCGGTAAGAAACTTATTAAGAATATCAAAAGTAAATGATGGGAATACTACATTGGAAAACACTATGACTTTTTCCCTGGCGTTCAGCTTTTTCAGCATACCTTCCCCTCCCTGCATAATCTCATCAGGGAAATGAATAAAAGAAGGGGCCAGTACAAAATTGGACTTCTTCATATACATTGCTGCTACATCATATGTGTCCCTGTCCGCGCATATGATTTTATCGGCCATTTTAAAGGACGCGAACAGGGTTTGTCTTCCTCCAAGGGAGCTTCTCAATTGCCCCTGAATAGAAAAAAGTTCTGAATGGATAGTGATGAATGTTCTGGCCCTGAAAAGAGTGCCCACAAATATGGCAATCATCAGTTTTAAGAGTCCAAGTCTTAAGTACCCTTTTGTAGAGAAATGGACAACGTCCTGGTTCCAGCATGCTTTTATCAACGTCGTTAAGAAATTAAAAAAACTCTTGGTCTCGATAAAATTATTTTCAGTTGCAGGGATTTCAGAAGTATTAATTACCGTACATTTATGACCATCACTTTCCAGTTTTTTCACAAAAGAAATATTATGAAGACTTTCTTCTTCATAGTGAGGACCAAAATTTCCGATCAGTAATATTCTCATTTTTTCTCAGGCAAGCTCAACGCTTACTTTGTCTCCAATTCTGATATTCAGCTTTTGGGATGCATTCTCCCTGTAAACAAAGATCTCAAGATGTCCAAAACTGTTGATTATTGCAGACGCAGCTGATGATTCATTCTCAGAATAAAAGTTAACAAGAGGCATCTGGTTGTCATTATAATAAATTTTAAATGTATCCATTGACTCTATTGGACTTACCATTGTCATATCTCCCCTGGTTATATTGGTGATGGCATTGCCAAAATTATCAATAGACACGACTTCACCGGATATGGTCTTTTCGGAAATATCAGGCTTTGGAGAAGAAATGGTGACATAATCTTTTATTTCTTCCCCGAATTTATAAGAGTCAACTCCTTTAGAGAGCCACGCAGCAACCGGGGCAAAAATATCCCTGCCGTGAAATGTGGAACCGCTCATAGGAAGGAAATAGTGTGATGCAGTTATGTGAAAGACTTTTAAATTCTGGTCTTCAGTTTTATCGAACACGGAAGTAAAAATACCATTATCGGGCCCGATGAAATAATGACCGTCTGTTGATACAAGGATTGGCCTTCTTTTACCTCCTACGCCGGGATCAACAACAGCCAGGTGAATGGTTGTTGGAGGGAAAAAATTGTAACTCATTGATAATGCCTGCGATGCTTCAAAAATATTATGTCTTTCGATGTAATGGGAAATATCTGTAATCTTGGCTTTTGGATTGATACCGAGGATGACACCCTTCATCAGACCTGCAAATGGGTCTTTCAGCCCAAAATCTGTTGTTAATGTGATGATTGGTCTGTCTAGCATTTAATTGAACCTGTAATATCTTTTATGGAATTTACTCCGCCATTAGTCATATACCTCTTCATTCCCCTGATAATATCTGTAGTAATAGCGGGATTAATAAAATTTGCAGTACCTACAGCAACAGCGCTGGCACCTGCAAGGATAAACTCTATTGCATCATCGGAGGATATTATACCACCCATTCCTATAATTGGTATGTTAACTTTCCTGAAACATTCCCATACCATTCGCAAAGCTACTGGTTTAATGGCTGGCCCGGACAGTCCTCCGGTTATATTTGCCAGCCTGGGTTTTCTCGACTGTATGTCAATCGCCATTCCTGACAACGTATTGATTAATGAAAGGGCATCTGCTCCTGCATCTTCTGATATCTGTGCCATATGGGAAATATCAGTGACGTTAGGGGAAAGCTTTACTATTAAGGGAAGCTTTGTGGCTTTGCGAACAGCACGTACGACCCTGCCTGTGACGTTCGGATCGGTGCCAAAGACGATCCATCCTGCCTGCTTGTTGGGGCAGGAGATATTCATTTCAAGAGCATCAATACCTTTGACCGAGCTCAGTTTCTCAGCTGCCATGACATATTCATCAATGGAGTCACCAAAGAAATTTGCGATCACTTTAGTTTTGCATTCCATGAGAAAGGGCATTTTCTTCTTTATGAAATG
>CAMYJP010000497.1 GCA_947258675.1 uncultured Desulfobulbaceae bacterium
TAATCCTGGACGCTCTGAGCGGTGAAAATCTTAATCATGGATTGTGATAGCCATTAGATATCTGAAATAATTGTGAATTTCAGATTTTGGCAAGAAATCGATCGCCGGGAGTCTGTCAATTTTGTTGCAAATTTTGAGCATATCATCAATTTTTCCAAATTTAAGATCCCTCAATATACCAAAACATAAGGCTACACTGGGATGATAGCTTCCTGAAAGCAAAATTTTGGTTGAGTTGTCCACATAATTATTAATATAATCTGGAAAATCCGATTCATAAGTCTATATGTATTAAATGAACTATATGGTTAAATTAAAATATTAAGTTGAAAATATATAGGAGCAGAAATTATATGCAAAATATCGATAGCACCAACATTGATTATGACAATCCAGTTGAGATTGCCGAAGGGATTTATTGGGTCGGTTTCTATGACATACAGTCTGGTTTACACTGCAACCCATATCTTATTGTCGATAACGAAGAGGCCATAGTGATTGATGGTGGAAGTCGTCCTGATTTTGCTACGGTGATGATGAAAATATTGCAAACAGGTTTAGAGCCTCATCAGATTAATGCGCTTTTATATCAGCACTATGATCCAGACCTTTGTGGCAGTATTCCCAATTTCGAAGACATAATAGAAAACAGCAGTTTAAAAATTATTTCAGATGAATCAAGTTTGATGTTCATCAGGCACTATTCTGCATCTTCCTTGATGGTTTCAATTGAAGATATGGATTACCAATATAAGTTTTCATCAGGGCGCACCCTTCAGTTTATCAAAACGCCCTATTCACATTCATCAGGGAGTTTTGTTACCTTTGACCAAAAAAGTGGGATGCTTTTTACAAGCGATATTTTTGGTAGCTACGGCACCGAATGGGAGCTGTTTTTTAAATTAAGACCGCAATGCATAGATTGCGTAAATCTTGCCAAATGTCCGAGCAAAAGAGAAAACTGTCCGATCAATGATATCCTGAATTTTCATAAAATCATTATGCCTTCCAGAAAAGCGCTAAAATACGCACTTAAAAAAATGTTAGAAGTCCCATTTACTGCAATAGCGCCACAACATGGAAGTATTATTACCGATAGAAATATAATGAGATATATTTTCGAGCAACTTATATCTCAAAAAGAAGTAGGGATAGACCGTATTATTAAAGACGAAAATAGCTTGAATTTTTCAAATCTTAGGGAGCGGTTCAATACAGATGAACATTAAAGATTTAATCAAAGACCAGATAAAAAATTCAGATATCAAGGGCTTTCAAAACAAGCAGCTTATGAAAGCGCTGTTAGAATACTCGGCTAACGAAAAGGAAAACGACATAAACAAAAGGCTTCTTAGGGAATTGATTACAAAGTATGCTATAGCAGAAAAGCAACTCAGAAGTCTTAATAATGAACTAATTGAGAAAGACCAACGCATAGATATAGACCTAAAAGCTGCAGCTGAAATCCAGAAGAGCTTGTTACCCCAAACTACTTTTTTGGCAGATAATTTAGAGATTGCATGGAAATTCGAACCCTGTGAACACATGGGGGGCGATATCTTTAATATCTTCCAAATAGATGCTGAGCACTTGGGGATTTATATGTTGGATGTCAGCGGACACGGTGTTCCAGCAGCAATGGTAACCGTCTCAGTATCTCAATTTTTACAGCAAAATACAGTTCAAATGCTAAAAAAATCTTCGTTTATGTCACCGACTCAAGTGCTAAATGCTCTTGATAGAGAATTTCCTTTTGAAAGATTTAATAATTTTTTTACCATGACCTATATTATCATCAATACTAAAAACGGTGACACGAAATATAGTAATGCAGGGCATCCATACCCTATCCTTTTACGTAAAAACGAAACTTTAGAATTGCTAAAAAAAGGAGGGCCCACCATAGGCATGAGAGAATTTGATGTCGTAGATAATCGTAAAATTAGATTCGAGGAAGGTCAGCTCAAAATTAAACTTGGAGATAAACTGTTTATTTATACTGACGGAATAGTTGAATATCAGAATGATAACGAGGAATTTTATGGTGACGATCGGTTCTATAACAGTTTAAAAGAGCTAAAGAATGAATCAGTTCATAATATAATCGATCAGTGTATTAACTTATTAATGGAATTTGGCAATAATACAAGGCCTCAGGATGATATTTCTTTGTTAGGTTTGGAGTTTAAGTGATAGTTGGGTTTGAAATTTGACAGTTTCCGCAAATGAAAATCTTTATATGGTACCGATATATTAATGTTCAAAAAGTTGTGATTACTCCAACAAGGCTGAAAATGTATTGGCCGTTAGAATTTGTGATATCATCATTCACAGCGCTCAGGGCTGAGGTGTTGCTATCTATCTTCAATTAAAACAAAAGCTTAAAAGATGTGATCTTCAAATGATATCTTGAAGGCGGGCAATCGTTTTTGCCGGCCCATACCTTCTAATGACACCTCAAAATC
>CAMYJP010000498.1 GCA_947258675.1 uncultured Desulfobulbaceae bacterium
CTGGGTCTACAGCAGCAAGAACAGATTCGAAAAGCAAAGAATGATATTTTACCTTCAGCGCATTGTGGATATCAGGATCTAATTCCATCAGACAAAGATCGGATAAGACATCAAGGCTATTAATCTTTTGTACGGCAGCAAGCTTCACTTCAAGATTGTCATCATTGGCAACCAAGGATGAAAAAATTTCAAGTTCATCCTCACCCATCTCAGAGACAGCAGCGACACGAATTGCTGGATTATTATGCTTCCACTTTGGTTTCAGAATACTCTTCAAAACCATTTAAAACACCTCGGCTCGCCTTTGGTGACTCTTTCAGAAATACTCTTTATTAGCTGTGCGAGAAAACAAAGTTTATTATTTTTTAAAGCCCGCATAAGACAGTACGTAACAGCAAAAATTCAAAAATTTGTTTTTTTAAAATAAAGTCATGAATATTTGAGGCTGAAGCCATTGAAGACAGAACACTCACAAAATGTATATGTAATAACAGGAGATTATCAATAGCAACACAATAACAGTTCTAAATAACTTAAATAGTGTCTCTTAATGAAATTCAAATTTATCTGCCATCAGAATACATGTCCATCAATTTAAATTTTTCAGATTTCTCACCGAAGAACTCATCATGTAGGCTGGAATATAGTTGTGTATTATTGAAATGAATTCCAATGGCTCAGGATAACTTGCAAAAGCAGGATAATGAAGTATTTTACTTGTCTTAATTTTCCTAAAAGGCAATTAAAATTAAAAAATATAGGACAATCAGGATTTATTTTGCTGTTTCACCTATTATACATGTATGGCATAATGACTTAAATTAAAATAACTTTTCAGATATATTCTTAAGGATGGAGGAAATTCCCATTCCTTTGATCAATACTTTACTACATATATCATGATTATTTTGTTTTTTAATATATTTGGAGAAACAAATGGACAGCAAAGAATTTTTACAAGCCAGAAAAAAATTAAAAAGAACCCAAAAACAACTGGCTCAACTGCTTGGGTCTTCCGTAAAGGCTGTACGCAGTTATGAACAGGGCTGGCGAAGGGTTTCAACGCATGTGGAAAGACAGATGTTTTTCCTCCTTTCACGGTTGAATGAAAACCCTGAAAGAGGAAAACCTTGTTGGGTTATTAAAAAATGCCCTACAACTCGCAGAAACCGATGTCCTGCATGGGAATTCCAAGCTGGCAAACTTTGCTGGTTTATCAACGGTACAATCTGTGAATGTGAAGCTCAAAAAAACTGGAAGGAAAAGATGAAAATCTGCCGGACCTGTGAAGTTCTCTCATCCTTGCTATAATCCCATGCCTGATATACATATTACAGTCAGGCCGATTTCCATCTATATGTAATTAATAAAACTTTCATCCTTATCAAAATCTTTGAAGCGTAGCTAAGGCAGGTAAATTATACCCCGCTTTAAATTTTTCCTGAAAAACGCACAAACCTGTGATGTATAACAAACACTTCGGTATAGACGAAAACCCCTTTTCAATAGCTCCTGATCCCAGATACCTTTATATGAGTGATGGGCACCGAGAGGCTTTTGCACATTTATTATTCGGTGTCAAAGGAGATGGCGGTTTTGTACTTTTGACAGGGGAAGTCGGTACTGGAAAAACGACTGTATGCCGCTGTTTGCTTGAACAAATTCCAGACAATTCCAATATTGCCTTGATATTGAATCCCAAAGTAACCGTAATGGAGCTTTTAGCATCCATATGCGATGAACTGAGAATCCAATATTCGGAAGATACTGCCAGTGTTAAAACCTTTGTAGATAAAATTAATTTATATCTTCTCGAGGCACATGCCCAAGGGAAAAAAACTGTACTTATAATCGATGAAGCTCAAAACCTGGACACAGAGGTTCTAGAGCAGATCCGCTTGCTCACAAATCTGGAAACCAACCGCTATAAACTTTTACAGATAATAATGCTGGGGCAGCCAGAGTTGCAGGACAAGCTTGCACAGCCCGATTTACGACAACTAGCGCAAAGAATAACGGCTCGTCATCACCTCGGCCCATTACAGAAAAAAGAAATCGCTTCCTATGTTACCCATCGCCTTTCAGTCGCAGGCCTAACAAGTAAAATCTTTTCTCCTGCTTGTATTAGCAGATTATCTAAATTGAGCGGCGGTATTCCCAGATTAATCAACAGTCTGTGCGATAGAGCGATGCTAGGAGCCTTTTCGCAGGGGCAAAATTATGTTGATGAAACAACATTAAAAAAGGCAGCGCGGGAAGTTTTCGGTGATAGCGAACAGCCAAAAAATAAAAAGTCCACTTCAAGCCTTGGCTTAGCCTTTGCAATTGCGCTTATTGCCGGCAGCATTGCATTAGCAGCCACCTACATCAATTATGAGCATTATCAATCGGATTCTGACTCGGCAAATAAAGAAACCGTTAATCTCCCATTGGATGAAAAGCAAAAAACAATACCTGAACCC
>CAMYJP010000499.1 GCA_947258675.1 uncultured Desulfobulbaceae bacterium
CTTCAATCACATTTTCATCAGCTTTAGCTTTTTTGATTTTACTGTACGTTGAAGCATCAAAAAGATTCCATTTGAGAAATCCCATGATCATATAGCTCTCGCCTTCCGGGGAAAAAGGACTTGTATGATCATTCATTTGATAGCTTCCTCTCATTCCAACTTCAGGGAGCAAATTAGCTTTCTCCATTTTTATGCCTGCTTTCGCATTTTCATATCGGATACTTAGAGCTTCGAGATCCTTCCTGTTCAGAGAAGTTTCAAGATAAATGCTTAACTCATTGAGAGGGAGGATAATTTTGTCTGCAGTTACATCAACAGGTTCTGTTCTTCCAAGGACCAGTCCGAGCGCTCTTCTGGACACCTCAAGGTTAGCTTCTGCGCTCGCCAACATGGCCTCAGCTCTTTTAACTTCTACTTCAGTCCTGAGTCTGTCAGAATACACAACGGTACCCACATCGTATCTTAAGGAAGCAAGGCTTTTATGTTCCTGGGCATCCTCAAGTCTTTTTTGCGATGCTTTTACATACTCCTGTGCAGTTTGTACGCCAAGGTACATCTTTACAACATTAAGGGCAACATCATTTTTTTTAATTTCAAACTCGGCTTCCTTTGCCTTAAGTTCCTTCCTGGCTATGCCGAACCCTATATGGACTTTTGGAACAAACAGAGGCTGCTCAATAGTTAACAACGTCTGAAAATCAGAGATATCATCAGGATTATTGAGTCTGTTTATCAGGAAGTCTTCCTGAGAAAACCTTTCCTGGTTCAGTTTTGCCATAAATCCGAAAGTCGGATTGTCGGTTCTCAGAAACCGTTCTTCAATATTTAATGTAGGATAATAACGACCCCTGGCCGAGTCAGCTTCATTTTTCTGACCCTCTATTGACCATGAAAACGCCTTAAGATCAGGATTGTTATTGATCGCTATATTTATGGCCTGATGTAAAGTAAGCCTTTCAGCACCAGCAGAACCCACAACAGTTGTTGTAATCAGGACAATTGACAATACATGTACTAAGAATCCTGTCTTTACTCTCATTTCTTTTTCTCCTGTTTTATCTTCATAAATTCCTGCAACGTCTTCATGTCACACCTTCCGATTTTTTTTTGGAATGCAGAGCATTCTTTTAATGTCACCAGGTCTTCTTTATACCGAAGATCAGATTTAACCATAGACTGCAAGAGATCGAGGAGAGCCTTTTTTTTGTCAGATAACTCTTTATTTATGCTGTAGAACCTGAGTTTGCCGGCTCGTCTTTCATCAAGAAACCCCCCCATGTAAAGAAGAGCAAGGTTTCTGGAAGTCAGAGATTGGGAAGACCCTGTGATACCCATTACCTGGCAGACACTCAACTCCTTCAAATTAAGAAGCATTAAAATTCTCAGTCTGTTCTCATCTGAAAGAAGTTTAAATATTTCTGTTATTTTTTTCATATTAACATATTAGCAGATGTTGATATGAAGGTCAAGAAAAAAACTGTCTTCCATCTAAAAAGTTGCCGCAATAATAATATATGTCAAATACCTCTATTTATGAATTAAGGGGGGTATTTTCTTTAGTTGAACACGAACAGGACGGTGAGGGGATATTGCTTTCTAAGGTTTCAGGAGACGAGCTGCATCCGCAGCTTGTTTTTCGTCTTTTATATTTACTGAAATAAATACTTACAGACAATAGTAAAATGGCGATAAAAACAAAAATGAATATAATTACAAACTCCATAGTAACTATTATTTATTCTTCTTTTTCCACTTCCAGTTTTCATAAAACTCAAGGCTCACCATTTCATCCAGTTCCCGCAGCTGTTTTGTCCTTTCGGTGAAGCCCACCCTGATGACATCCCGTGAGTAAAGGAGGCCGATGTATTTGCCCTGCTTTTCGATCAGGAGGTGACGTGTATTATAACCGAGAAACTTGTCGATAAGCCGGAATATGCTGTCGCTGTGTGGGGCGCTCTTTAAAGGGAAAGATGCATGATCACCGACCCTGGTTGTTTTGGGATCAAAACCTTCAAGGACAGTGTTGGTCATGAGGTCCCGTTCTGTCCATATACCCGTATACTCACCGTCTTTTTTGACGAGTACGGCATGACTGTTATGTTCAAGCATCAGTTTAACGGCATCGTACACGACGGTTTCCGGGGAGACAAACAGGGGTTCCTCTCCAATGTCTGATATGATTTCCTCTGCGGTTATATTTACCATAACTCCTCCTGTTTTTAATAGTAGCTGGTAGCCGGTAGTATGTAGTTAGGGAAAGAAGTCTTTATTAGTCCCTGGCTTCTAGATACTAACTTTTAACTACTGACTTTTTGCTACTGTTTCTCGTTATCCTCCAAAATCATCATAAAAAATATTTTCCGGCTCCACACCCATGCTGTCCAGGTACATGATAACTGACGCATTTAATGCAGGGGGTCCGCAGATGTAATATTCACAGTCCTCAGGCGCTGGGTGGTCT
>CAMYJP010000500.1:0-1011 GCA_947258675.1 uncultured Desulfobulbaceae bacterium
ATCTGACGGGTTGACAAAGCCGGAGGCGTCAATGGTAAAGACGGCCTCTTTAGAAGACTCATTAACCTGAATATCTCCAATCTTTAAGATTATTGCATCGTCATCGATTATAGTTGCGGTCCCGTTATTTTTAGCGATTTTTCCCTTGCCGGATACATTGGAAATCTTCAGGTGAAAGAACTCCTCACCCTCTGACAGCTTATCGTTTAGAATGGGGACAGTAATAGTTGTCTGCTTACCTTTTTTGATTTGTGCTTTTCCTTTTTGAGGCTAGAAGTCATGTTGGGCTTCAGCGCTTGCGGATGCAGTTGCGTAGTGAAAGACGATAGAAGTCCCCTCCGTAACCTCCTTGTCCGAATTCACCGTAAACACGGCGGTATACTTCGACTCACCCACAGCTACGTCATTTATGCTGAGGCTTGCATAATCATTATCGGTTATGGTGGCTCTTCCTTTTCCGTCCTTGATGGAGCTGTTTTCAGAGTTGTCTGAGATGATGACCTCGAAAAACTCATCCTCCTCAACGAGCTGATCATCTTTTAAAGGAATCCTGATCGAGATGCCCTGGCCCTCTGTAATGGCCCCCTTTTTTCTTGTTTTTTTGAAATCACTTATTCCCCGGGCTGTACCGTCTGAGGTCTCATAAAAAAAAGTAACGGTGGAGCCCGGATTGACAACTTTATCTCCACGCACTGTAAACTCGGCATAAGGATCAGACTCGTTCACCTGTACATCATCGATCAGCAAAGACACCAAATCATCATTTGCAATTGTTCCGGCAACTTTTGTTTTGGCAAGCGATACAGTATCTTCTTTTTTTCCTGTCATGATCTCCTGTTTTGCAAGAGCAAGGAAAAACGATTCATTGTTTTCAACCGCCTCATCCTGGTTTGTGATAACTTCGATGATTTGTTCGCTTACAGAAGAGTTGAAAAATAAAGAGCCTATTTCTGAAACATAATCTTCAGTGGAGCTCGCAGAACCATCTATTGTTTCGTAATCGACATTGAT
>CAMYJP010000500.1:1070-3530 GCA_947258675.1 uncultured Desulfobulbaceae bacterium
TGAAATCGTAAAATTTTCTGACAGGGCAATTTTTGGGAATAGGGCGGCAAGAAAAAGGAGTATGAATAACAATTTGGAGCAGGACATTGTTTTTTCAGTGATTGAATTCAGAGCTTTATAAAGCATGACATTAGTCAGGATCTTTTAACTCATAGTAACCGATTTCTACACTATCTTCTCGCTGAATCAGCAGCACCCAGAGGTCGGCATAACAGTCCATTTCATCTTCATCGTCGGCTAGAAGAGCAATGCAACACCAGTACCGGAAATTTTCATCGTTAATGCTGGGGTGTACTTCACCTTTAAAATAAGGATTTAATTCATCCAGACCATCGTAACTGAATCCAGTTTCAACGTCCATCGGCCAGGAGTTGTCTTCTAATTCCCAGTCCTCAATCGTTTCCAGGATCTCTTTTTTAATTTCAGACCTGAGTTGGTCGCACTTGATCCACTCTGGCAGATAGCTTTCCAGTCCAGGCCAATCTTTGTTGATGATCAGGTAACCGATTGTGTTTAACAATTCTTTCACCTGATTCTCATCCATCATTCGCTCCTCAGTAGATCTGCTGCCCGTTGATATGAATAAATACACAGGTGTGCGTTTTTTTCTGCAACCATTGTGAAGTTCAGAGCCTATTGTTACGGAATAGCTCTAAAATAATGATTTCTGATTACCATTCAAGTTCAGTTATGTTTTAGGGAAGGGACCGATTTCGCTGAACGGTCAAGCCGTCCGGCTATTTTTCCGTAACACTGGGAGAATCATTTTCGCTCATAAATACGCGAAAAAATTCAGTCCCCTACCAGGGGAGGAAAAATCAAATCTGTCTCCCAAGCATAACTGAGCTTGAGTGGTAATCAGATAACGCTTTGAAAGCGTATTGAAAGAGTTTCTATTATTTGGTTTTCATCCGGAAACGGCCTATTTTGAGAATCTCGGTGTCAGGTAAGCGCAGACTCCGAACTGCGGGGTTCCTTGTGCGGCGTATTGATATACGCCTCCGCGTAACTCCTCGTTTTCCTAGATATTCTCAAAATATTCTCGTTACCGAACTGAAAACAGCTACTTCTAAAATCCGCAAAGTCTTCGACTTTCCGGATAAGAACTATTTAACCACAGGTTGTATATAACAAGAAGCGATTCAGCGAACTTGGATCAATCGAGGGTTTTAAAGGTGTGGTGAGAGGATAGGAATTAACCGGCAGAAGTATCAATAATCTTCAAACCTTCCAAGGGGGCGGCCAAAGGTATATTCCGCAGGAGTGACGACCAGACTGTCGAAGGCTTCATCAGTATTACCGCCAACAGCGGAAAAGGGAACCGAGACGATGAAGATCACTGACCCGGCAACGGTGGCAACCAAACCAAGTGGTCTTGCCAGGACAAGGTCGGCCAACATGGTCCCAGGGTCGGGTGGTGGTATTTTTCTTTTAGAGCTCGTGTCTTTTTGAGATGCAAAAGTAGCCAGTGGATTGAGTGTGAGTGCGGCTGCAAGCAGGCAGACTGTAAGTATTTTTTTGTAGCTTGGCATCAATTTCTCCGTCTTTTACGGATAATGGAATATTTCTCCCAATTTACCATATTCATATATTATTACACGGTTATTTTCCTGGCTCTATTATTGGGTTATTTCTCGGTAACCAGGTCAAAGGTTTTGCCATCAGTTGTCACGATAATGGTACCGTGTTTATCGGTACCGTATAATTTGATCCCTCTGGCGCTGAATCTGTCAACTGTACTGGGGTGCGGTTTCTGGGGACCCGGGCCGCCGACCCTGCCTTCGGCTGTATAGATGGAGATTTTGGGTTTGACAGCATCCAGAATTTGCAACGAGGACGAAGCTCTGGAGCCATGATGAGCCACCTTGAGGATATCGGCTTGCAGGTCAAGTTTTTCACCTAGCAGCGCATCTTCGGTTTCGGTTTGGATATCCCCGGTGAACAGAAACGAAACAGAACCGTATCGCAGTTTGAGAACAATGGAGTTGTTATTGCCATTATCGTGAATGTTGCGTTGATCCTGGAAGTGATCACTACTTCGCAGTTTGTCCGGATGCAGCACCTTAAAAGAAAGAAAGCCTGCCTTGATGGTATCACCTCGTCGGGCTTCAAACACTTTTGTTTCTTCATTCTTCAAAACTCTTTTAAACCGCTCAAGGGTTTTGGCTGGAAAGCCGCTTATTGGAAAAGGATCTTCGTTGAACCAGACCGCTTTGACGTCATATCTTTTCAAAACGCCGATTAATCCACCGACGTGATCAGGATGAGGGTGGGTAGCTACCATAGCCTCAAGGGGCCCGTCAACAAAGTCGGCAAGGTATCTGGCAACACCTTTGTCCGGCAGACCGCCATCGATCAGAACCTCGGTCTCACCAAGGTCAATCAGAATGGAGTCGCCATTACCCACATCGATAAAATGAACCTTGAGGTTTTGTGTGTCGGAAGTGGGAGAGGGTGCCA
>CAMYJP010000501.1 GCA_947258675.1 uncultured Desulfobulbaceae bacterium
GACCTTATATTGTCCGCAGATGAAATTGCGAATCATCTCACCGTTTATCTCCGCCGGTCTGCCGATAAGCCCTTCCAGCACTTCTTTTAACAAGCTTTCATCAGGAGGTCTGTTGAGAAGTGATGACTTGGCCTTGATACCGATAATAGCGCTCTCTGTGCGGCGGATATCACCGTGTAGATGTTTGGCCAGATAGTCAACAAGACTCTCCTCCAGATGGAGCTTGTTAAGGGCCGCCTTGTGTCTGATAATATGGCAGCGGGTCTGATAATCCGGTGCATTTATCTGGGTGACAAGTCCTGCGGACATCCTGGATCTGAAATCCGTATCGATTCCCTCCATTTTGCACGGTGCAATTGCAGAGGTAAGAATCACCCGGCGATCCGACTTAATAAGATAATCGAGAATATTATTGAGTTCTTCCTGGGTTTTGTTTTTCCCATTTAAAGTATGGACATCTTCAACCAGGAGAATATCGCAGCTATTTACATATTTCTTGGTGAAATTTTCCATGGAGTTGGTCCTGATCCCCTTGACCATCTCCGCTGAAAACTGCTGAGCGGTGAGATAGTGGAGTCTTGTGTCAGGTGTTTCATCAAGCACCTTGTGGGCCACAGCCTGAGCAAGGTGACTCTTCCCAAGACCAGTAGTGGAGTTGAGAAAAAGCAGATTTCCATAGGTGGAATCTCCTTTGGAAAGAGCATTGCAGGCACTGCGGGCCAGTAGGTTGGATTCGCCAACCATAAATTGATCAAAGGTGTATCCCGGGTGCAAAGAGCGGAACCTTGAACCACCCGCAGCGACACCGGGCAGCTGCATTTGTGCTCTACGGTTGCACTCCAACCGCGGAACTGTTTCCGTGCCAACACCAAGAAGCACCTTCTGGGTTTTACACCCTGAGTCACTTATTTTGGCTTTAATCAGTTCGAGATAACGCTCCTCAATCCAGGCGCAAAAGAAACGATCCGGTCCAGTCAACTGAATGACCTTATCGTCATGATGCTGGCATTTCAGCGGATTGATCCAAAGGGCGTATTCACTGGCAGGAATAATTTCCTGTAAAGACTTTTTAATGGTTTCCCACAGCATCGACAGAACCCCTCTCCCTTTATCATTCTGAAACATTTCTTATCTTAGGCTGTTATGCCAGGATTCCCGGCATCATGGATCAACGTTCTTGCTGTCCGAACAAATCCGAAACATGAATAAGGCACAACCGAACAGAAATGGTCTGTGATGCAAAAGTTTGTACCCCAAAGGTAATTCAAAATCAAAAGTGATCTGAGGCGATTTACCTAAAGGCAGCAAAAAGATACCCACATATTTGGAAATGTTGCTCCAGCCATACTTCCAAGAGGCACACCATGGCAAGTGGTCTAAAAACCGTGCGGTCACGAAGAACCAAATAAAAATGCAGTAAATCAAAACCTTAAACCGACAAATGAAAGTTATCAACAATTTGTTAACAATTAAAAACTTGCGATAACTCCACCTAGCTCTTCATTACTCAAAATCCCGATGCTTTTCTCAATTACCCCTCAGAAAGGTATTAAAACCGTATTATTTATGGGTTAAAATTTTTTTACTTATTATTTTTCCAATAATTCAAGCATAATAACTACTATCAGAAGCCTGGTACACTTATTGCTATCGAGCAAAATAACCCATATAATGGCTAGTTAACGAAACAACATCGGGAATATAAAAAAAATACTAATAAATTAGTTTTTTTTACTGGATTCGGTAAAAAAGAGGCTCAAATAGCTCTGGCAAGGGTAAGGACCTCTACCCGCGCAGCACCGGCCCTTTTCAATACCCTTGAGCATTGATCGACAGTTGAGCCGGTGGTAAAAACATCATCAATAAGAAGCAGGTTCTTTGATCTCACCCTGTGGGGTTTTAACACGCTAAAAGCTCCGGCCACATTCTCCTTTCGTTTTACTCCGCCGCCAGGAAAATACCAGCCCGATTTGTACGTGTGGCGCAGCAACACAACCTGTTCCTCGCGGATGAGCATCACCTGGGCGCCAAAGTTGACAGGCTGAAAAATACGCCAGTACATTTTGGCGCCAGCAAATAGAAGGCGCATTTTGAAGCTCACAAATCCATCCTTGGAAGCGGGGATTGGGGGATTAGGGGATGATCCATAATTTAATCCTTAAATCTCTTAATCCCCGCTCGTCTTATCCTCTACCGTCACATCGAACGCGCCATCACTGACCTGCACAGACAACGGATCGTCGGCTGCCACATTTTGCACGGAGCGGATGATACGGCCGTCTTTCCCCCGTACAATCGCATACCCCCGTGAGAGAGTTGCCAGCGGACTATAGGCCATCAATCCCGCCTGGGCGACAGCCAGCCGGTTTTGTTCCCGGTCAACTTGACGATGAATGGCAGTATGGAGACGGCCGTACAACCCATCTACCCGCTGCCGTTGATTATCCAGGCTGGCGCGC
>CAMYJP010000502.1 GCA_947258675.1 uncultured Desulfobulbaceae bacterium
CGATGTCGTATTTGTGGGCCAATGGTCTGGTCTGCATCACCAACGCAACCAGATCATCTATGAGCTTGCTTTAGAAGCAGACCGAAATAAGGGCTTTTCCCTTGGGTTATACCTTTTAGGTGAAAAAGAAAAAATGCCACCGGAAGTTCAGGCATGTTGTCGCGGGGAGCGCTTCGGACTGGCGATGCATGCTGCCTTGCGATCCGGTAAAATCGCTATTAATGGCGGCATTCTTCCTGAAGCCGGAAATATGCGTTTGTTTGAAACCACTGGAACGGGCGTATTCCTTCTTACAGAATATCATGACAATATCACGGATTATTTTATACCCGGTAAGGAAATCGAGACATATAAGAATAACAGAGAATTAATCGATAAAATTTACTATTATCTGCAGAATCCTGAAAAGAGAGAGACAATCGCTGAGTGCGGGAAAAAGCGCTGTTTACAGGATCACTCCATGGAAAAGCGCATCGTCGAGCTTGATCGTATTATTCAAAAACATCTACGATTAAAATATCCAGCCAAACTTTCTACAGGAAATTCAACCTTTGAAATCAAAACGCAAGCTGAAAAATTGATTAAAAGCGATAGAGTTTCAGCTGCTTTTCAACTAATAATCAAAGCAAAAGCCTTAAAAGTCCCAACTTACGGTCTCGATTATTTACGAGCCTTGTGTTTCATTCACATGAATAACCATGGAAATGCCATAGAAGCACTGCGAGAAGAATTAAGGCTTTTTCCTTCTAACCCAGAAGCTAAAATACTTTTCGATAGCCTGTCGACCCTTAACCAGCGACCTGAAAATGCTATTAACGATTCAGAATTCAATTATATTCTGAAAATTATTAAGCCCTATACCTTGTTGAGCAACCAGAGACTGTATTCCCTTTTTAATCATGCAAAACAAGTTTGTGAGAATGATATTCCTGGTAATTTTGTTGAATGTGGTGTTGCGGCCGGTGGGTCGACAGCACTCTTGGCGTATGTGATTAAATCCAAAAGCAAACGATCTCGCAAAATTTACGCTTTTGATTCCTTTGAAGGTATGCCTGCACCGACGGATGCGGATACTCATCAAGGAATTCCGGCTGAAAAAACCGGTTGGGGATCGGGCACGTGTTATGCAACGGAAAAAAGTGTTCGGGAAATATGCCAGGCACTGAAAGTATCTGATGTCGTTGAGCCGGTGAAAGGTTATTTTCAAGATACACTGCCTGATTCAAAGAATCAAATAGGATCTGTTGTCTTATTGCATATGGACGGGGATTGGTATGACTCCACAAAAGTTATCCTTGCTAATCTATATGACAATATTATCAACGACGGTTTTATTCAGGTAGACGATTATGGTCACTGGGAGGGCTGCAAAAAAGCAGTGAAAGAATTCGAGGCTTCAAGAAACATTTGTTTTAAACTCTTTCCGATAGATGGTACCGGTGTTTGGTTTAAAAAGCCTGAGTTATAAATAATTTGCAAGGAGATTGTAGGTATTATGAATTGTCTTGTTCTTGGAGGGGCCGGTTTTATAGGTTCAAATTTGGTTGATGCTTTGGTCTCTAAGGGTCACAGGGTAAGGGTTTTTGATCTTCCCAATGTCAGCACTGAAAACCTCGATCATATCGCTGATAGAATTGAGGTGATACATGGGGATTTTAAAAATGGAAATGATATCTGCCAGGCGCTGGTAGATATAGATGTAATTGTTCACCTGGTTTATACCACATTGCCAAGTCCTTCTAACGACAACCCCGTGTATGATGTTGACACCAACGTTGTTGCCAGCATAAATCTTTTGGAGCAGGCCGTGCGGAAAGGAATCAAAAAAGTAATTTTCGCATCATCCGGTGGAACCGTATATGGCATCCCTCAAAGTTTGCCGATTCCAGAGACCCACCAAACAAATCCAATCTGCTCATACGGTATCAGCAAACTGGCGATAGAAAAATACCTGGCCCTATTTAATCATCTTCATGGATTGAAGTATACAATACTTCGGATAGCAAACCCGTATGGCGAACGCCAGCGTACCGACAATGTACAAGGATCTATTGCGGTGTTCCTGGGAAAAGCCTTATCTGATCAGGTCATTACAATATGGGGGGACGGTTCAGTTGCTAGAGATTTTATTTATATAGGCGATGTGGTTTCCAGTTTTGTCCGAGTGATTGAAACTGAAGTTGATTCACCTGTATACAATATTGCGTTCGGCCAAGCGTTTACACTTAAAGACATATTATCCATTACCGGTCAAGTAACCGGTCGGACGTTAAAGGTCAAATTTACTGCAAGCCGCAAACTTGACGTACCGATTAATTGCCTGGATGTAAGTTTGGCCCAAAAAGAGTTGGATTGGAAACCCCAAGTTTCGTTGGAAGAAGGCATCAGCAGGTTTTGTAACTGGCTGAGAAACGGCTCAGGTTATTCTAACCTGAATTGAGCGGCTTTTTTGCTCCAT
>CAMYJP010000503.1 GCA_947258675.1 uncultured Desulfobulbaceae bacterium
CGATGTCGTATTTGTGGGCCAATGGTCTGGTCTGCATCACCAACGCAACCAGATCATCTATGAGCTTGCTTTAGAAGCAGACCGAAATAAGGGCTTTTCACTTGGGTTATACCTTTTAGGTGAAAAAGAAAAAATGCCACCGGAGGTTCAAGCATGTTGTCGCGGCGAGCGCTTCGGACTGGCGATGCATGCTGCCTTGCGATCCGGTAAAATCGCAATTAATGCCGGCATTCTTCCTGAAGCCGGAAATATGCGTTTGTTTGAAACCACTGGAACGGGCGTATTCCTTCTTACAGAATATCATGACAATATTACGGATTATTTTATGCCCGGTAAGGAAATTGAGACATATAAGAATAACAAAGAATTAATCGATAAAATTTACTATTATCTGCAGAATCCCGAAAAGAGAGAGACAATAGCTAAATGTGGTCAAGAGCGCTGTTTACAGGATCACTCCATGGAAAAGCGCATCCTCGAACTTGATCGCATTATTCAAAAACATCTACGATTAAAATATCCAACCAAACTTTCTACAGAAAATTCAGCCTTTGAAATCAAAACGCAAGCTGAACAATTGATTAAAAGCGATAATTTTTCAGAAGCTTTTCAGTTAATAGTTAAAGCAAAATCCCTAAAGACTCCAACCTATGGTCTTGATTACTTAAGGGCTATCTGTTTTATCCACATGAACAACCAATTGAACGCTTTAGAAGCTTTGCGAGAAGAATTAAGACTTTTTCCTTCCAACAGAGAAGCTAAAATTCTTTTCGATAGCCTTTCGGTCCTAAACCAGAGTCCAGAACACGCCATTAACGATTCAGAATTCAATCATATTTTGAAAATTATAAAACCCCATACCTTGTTGAGTAACCAGAGACTGTATTCCCTTTTTAATCATGCAAAACAAGTTTGTGAGAATGATATGCCAGGTAATTTTGTTGAGTGTGGTGTCGCAGCCGGCGGATCGACCGCTCTCTTGGCGTATGTGATTAAATCTAAAAGCAGACGACCTCGCAAAATTTACGCTTTTGATTCCTTTGAAGGTATGCCAGAACCGACGGATGCGGATACACATCAAGGAATTCCGGCTGAAGAAACCGGCTGGGGATCGGGAACATGCTATGCAACGGAAAAAAGTGTTTGGGAAATATGCAAGGCACTGGAAGTATCCGATATCGTTGAACCGGTGAAAGGTTATTTTCAAGAAACACTGCCCTATAAAAAGAATCAAATAGGACCTGTTGCTCTATTGCATATGGACGGGGATTGGTATGACTCCACCAGGGTTATCCTTGCTTATTTATATGATAATGTGACCACCAATGGTTTTATTCAGGTAGACGATTATGGTCATTGGGAGGGCTGCCAAAAGGCGGTTAAAGAGTTCGAGGCCTCAAGAAACATTTGTTTTAAGATTTTTCCGATCGATGGAACCGGTGTTTGGTTTGAAAAACCTGAGTTATAAAGATTCTGATAGGAGATTGTAGGAATTATGAATTGTCTCATTCTTGGAGGAGCCGGATTTATCGGTTCAAATCTGGTTGATGCCTTGGTGTCAAAGGGGCACCGGGTGAGGGTCTTTGACCTTCCGAATGTTAGCACCGAAAACCTCGATCATATCGCTGATCGGATTGAGGTGATGCATGGGGATTTTAAAAATGGGAATGATATCTGTCAGGCACTGGATGATATGGATGTCATTGTTCACCTGGTTTATACCACATTGCCAAGCCCTTCTAACGACAATCCCGTGTATGATGTCGATACCAACGTCGTTGCAAGTATAAATCTCATGCAACAGGCCGTGAGAAAGGGAGTAAAAAAAATAATTTTTGCTTCATCTGGTGGAACCGTATATGGCATCCCAAAAAATTTGCCAATTCCAGAGACCCACCAAACAAACCCAATCTGTTCATACGGTATCAGCAAACTGGCGATAGAAAAATACATGGCCCTTTTTAATCATCTTCATGGACTGAAATATACAATACTCCGGATAGCAAACCCGTACGGCGAACGCCAGCGCATCGACAATATACAAGGATCTATCGCGGTGTTCCTGGGAAAGGCATTATCTAACCAGGTCATTACAATCTGGGGGGACGGTTCAGTTGCAAGGGATTTTGTTTATATAAGCGATGTGGTTTCAAGTTTTATACATGTGATTGAAAATGACGCTAACTCGCCAGTATACAACATTGCTTTTGGTCAGGCAAATACACTTAAAGATATTTTATCCATTACAGGTCAGGTAACCGGCAGGACACTCAAGGTTAAATTTACAGCAAGCCGCAAACTTGATGTACCGGTAAATTGTCTCGATATAAGTTTGGCAAAAAAAGAGTTGGATTGGAATCCCCAAGTTTCGTTGGAAGAAGGCATCAGCAGGTTTTGTAACTGGCTGAGAAACGGCTCAGGTTATTCTAACCTGAATTGAGCGGCTTTTTTGCTCCAT
>CAMYJP010000504.1 GCA_947258675.1 uncultured Desulfobulbaceae bacterium
GATGCAGTTCCCGAATAATATAACTGTTTTCCCTTTCCAATCATTTAATATTTCAGATACATATTGCAAAGCGCCAGGTAAATACATATCATCCGAATTCAGCCAGGCAAAAATATCCCCGGTAGCTCTTGAAAAGCCTTGGTTGATTGCTGATGCCTGCCCATTATCCTCCTTGCTTTCCCAATGGGATAGATTCGGTGTGTATTTGTTTATAATTTCAACAGAATCATCTGTAGATCCTCCATCCATAATGATGTATTCAAGATTGGGATAGTTTTGGCCTAAAACAGATTGAATGGTCGTTTCTAGGTACTTTCCCTGGTTGTAGGATGGAGTCACTATACTGATTCTGGGCCAGGGATCCCCGTTACCTGTTGTGCAAGAAGCCTGCGGCGTTTCTTCCGTCCAGGGCCAGCCGTTTTTGCCGGGAGCAGGTGGTGGCAGGTCTGAATTTTTCACGAGTGGCATTGTCCTGATATTGAAAGCTCGTTGTGGTATTTAACGGTAAGGAAAAGGCTGTTTTCTCTGCCGTAACTTTCTAAATCTCTGAGAGAGATTTTCATTATCAAATAGAATTTTCATCAAACAATTCATATGATCCCATGCATCTCTGATACTTCCTGGTTCTAATTCTTTTATCGAGTCGATATCCGCAAGGAGATCATTAATGGATGTGTTGAATGCTGATAACGTTTCATCCCCAAGCCTTCGAACATATAGTTTTGCAAACCATTTTCGATAATGGGTATTAAAGGTTTTTTTCCATTTCAGGATCGGTTCTTTTGAGATAGTTGCATAGGCTCTAGCCTTCTCGGGATCACCCATTATTCCCCTAAACTCGACATTAGAATACTGGTCTACCATGGAATCAGTGTAGGATATATTGAGATAAGTGCAGATTCTGTTTAGCTCTTCATCAGGCGCGTCAATGAGATCTCCATATTGTACGGCAATGCAGCGGTCTTTTAACAACTCCAGGCCAGCGGCCAAGAGATGCGGCCCTTGAAATATATCAATGGAGTTTTTGTATATAAAAAATCTGTTCTCAAACCATGTTCGCAAAATGGAAGCAAAGACTTCCAATGGATTACGGAATAAAAGAATAAATTTTGCATTGGGGAAAATCTTCAGCAAGGATTGCATGATAAGGTAATATCGTGGTGTTTTATCCAGAAAATATTGTGCATGAGCATCGTGTTCCACTTTACCGTAGAGTGATATGGCAAATTCCTGCAAAGAGTCGTAATAGTCCTGGTAACCATTTGGTAGCTGTCTGATGAAATCTTCTATGGCATACATGAATGTTTCATGACCATAGGTTGTTCGCAACCCTTCTTTCTGCAGAATAAATAATTGCGGCAGCATCAGCCAGGGCTCAGAGGTCGAATAGATATACGGGCTGGTGGTCAGCATTTTTTGGAGAAGGGTAGATCCGGATCTTGGTAGGGAGATTAGAAATATCAGGTTTGGGTTATCCATTTGCGGAATTATTTTTTATCAGAAATATTTTATTTAGATTTTTAAAGGTATCAGCTTTTAAAAGATTTTGAGGATCAAGGGTGATTGAATCAGCCAGCTTTCTCAGGGCATTTATACGCTGCCCTTTTTTAATGGCTTCTTGCATTTCAATTGTATTCTGCCGTATAAGGAGTTGTTTCTCTATTCGGCTGAAATAAAATCTAACCTTTTTTATTTTATGTTTTGGTTCGTCATGAAGCAGTTTTTCTATATTCTCTAAAACTATTGCCATATTGGCAATATGTCTGGCAGCGCCTGAATTGTGTATGCCTAACGAATGAATCCGATACTCCATCAAAGATATTTTACAATACTCGCAAGGAAAATGTTTTGCCAACCTTGTGATGAGATCGAAGTCTTCGTACATCCCCAGTCTGGGATCAAAAAAACCAACTTTCTGTAAAGAATCATAATGCACCAGCGGGTTGCGTGGAGCATAGCCAAGCATGAAAAGTACTTTATCAAAAATATTTCCCCGGTGAAATTCTCTGTACCTGTCAGTGGTGTGTCCAGTATCAACATTCAGGGTGCAGACTTGAGAATAAACCCACCTCGCTTCAGGATTTGACTGGAGTTTGCTTATTTCCATCTCCAGTTTCTCCGGGAGATACATATCATCTCCATCCAGCCAAGCAACAAAATCACCCTTAACAGCTTTCAGCCCCGAGTTTCTGTTGTTTGATATTCCCTGGTTATTTTTATGAAGAATTCCGCGGATGAGATCTGGGAATTTTTCTTCATAATTCTTTATCAGTTCCTGTGAACCATCAGTTGATGCATCATCGCATATAAGGATTTCGAATGGCCTATAGGTTTGTCCTATTACACTTTCCACCGCTTCATGTAGGAGTTTTTTTTGGTTAAATGATGTAATGATGATACTTATTTTTTGCATAGGTCTAAGGAAAAAAATGCTCCAATTATTAAATGATTA
>CAMYJP010000505.1 GCA_947258675.1 uncultured Desulfobulbaceae bacterium
CTTTGATCTGGTTATAACTGACTTAGAGATGACGGGTTTAAGTGGATATGATGTCTCTCAATGTATTAAAAGCAAAAACAGGAGCAATAAGTTTAATCTCAAAAAGTTAAATCAAGCGTTCTTCAACCGTCTTAAGTCTCGAGTGATTGAAGCCAAGAAACGCAGGATTTACGTTGGTGTGATGTTCTTCCAAGGGTTCAGCACGGATCAAAAAGATAGACGCACACAGGGACCGTGGATTGGACATCCTTTCTACAAATCAAATAACATTCAGGAGGTCAACGGAGACTTTAATGGAAATAATTGGGGAGAAGAAGTACATCGTATCCCCTCTGATTTTGCAGACCGGAAACTTAAGAGCCGTATCGAACAGATCAATAATTTCCAAAAGGTCTATATCCGCAAGATACTCGACACCTTATGGGATCAAGACAACGTAATCTACGAGATCGGGAATGAGATGGATAAAAGATCTATTAATTTTCAGAACCACATGGTCAATTTCATCAAAGGTTATTTGAAGTTAAACAAATATCCTCAGGTTCCGGTAGGAATTACAGGCGCCCCTATCGATAACAAGACGCTTTTCAAAAGTTCAGCCGATTGGATTTCACCAATGGATTGGAAGGTTTACGGAAATAAAAATAACAAAGGCGAATTTCCTGTAGCCTCGGGTAACAAAATTGCCCTAATCGATTCGGATCACACTGGACCTTTGAAGACTTACAGTGATGAAAGGTGGGTCTGGAAGGCCTTTACTCGAGGGCACCAACCCATATTGATGGACAAGATCTGGGTGAATGATTCTTTCCTTGTTCGCGCAAGGAAAGCAATGGGTGACACCCTAAGGTATGTGAATCGGGTTAATTTCGTCGATATAATTCCGTCCATATCGAAATCCTCCACCAAGTTTGCACTAGTCCACGAGGGAAACATCTACATTGTCTATCAACCTAGATCGGGTAAGTTTGCCGTGAATATGAAAGCTGGGACCTATGATCTCGAATGGTTCAATCCGGAGATCAGCAGGCTTGTAAGTTTCTCGAAAGTCACCTTAAATGATGGAATTTATAGCTTTACTCCGCCATTTAATGGGCATGCCGTGTTATTCTTGAAGAAGGTTAATGAGTGATGCACCTCCCGTATATTTCAAAAAGACTCGGTAAATTGGAAATGAAAATAAGTTTTGAGAATGGCGAATTGCTCCAGATAAAAGAAGGGCAAGAAATTAGGCTTTTCAGGAATTATCCGGTGTTGGGAACAAACAAACGGCAGTTGACAAAACTTTCCGCTGCTGGGATTGTGGAACCTGATTTCTATTTGACAATCGATGCCGACATAATTTGTGCTCGACCCACAAGTCTTTCTAATCAGGCTAGAAACGGACGCTTATATTGCTTTAAACTGAATCTTGAAAAGCCAGCTGAAAGGTTCAAACAATGGTGTCCGCAGAGACTCCAATCACAACCAGCTGTGTAAAAAAGTTCACACATGACTATTCAATCAACTTCCCTTTTACATACAGATCTTATTACCTACCCCGAAGAGAAAATTTGAATTAACTGGAAATTAGCTGCCCCTCGAAATATATTAAGTTTTTCCAAGAGGACTCCGGTCAAAATTATTTTGATTTTTTTTAAAGATTATAATAGATTACATATTGAAAACAGTTGGACATTGATCAAATGCCGACGTACGGAAAAAATTTCACTTTTTTGGCATAACAATTGCTTAATCCCTTGATCTAGAATGTTGAGTCGTTAGCGGTTTTTACAAAGTGATTTTAAATTTCACTCTAAATCGCTCTTATTTAATATTGTCAAATAAAGGCTATCAGCCTATAATCAATTTCAGGGTAATAAATTACATAGTAAGACGATTAAAATCTGGTTAGTTCTCACTCTATTCCACCCAGCTGATTTTGGGCGAAAATGTGTATTTTAATTGAGTGACGATTTTTCAACTTCATATCCGGTCCGGCGATTCCGGAATGGTTTTCGGAAAACAGCAAAATAACTCTGTCAGCACAGTAACGTTTCTGTAACTGAGGAGGCGGAGCTATATATAGCTTCTGGAAATTTTCCAAAAATCAGAAAAATCCTTGACATTAAAAATATTTTCAGATTAATTAATATCCGATTGTTAATAATTTAGTATCAAAATTGTTTAAACTTTGAAATATGCACAAGATAAAATTAAAGCCTGATAGTTTCATTTTAATCATCTTGCAGTCATCCTGCCGTTAAATTTACGGTTTATATTCTATCCGCAGGAAGGTCAATTTAAACCATAACAGGGAAAGATAATGAGAACGCGAAAATATTCTATTGCTTTTATATCATTTATATTGCTTTTCCACATAATCCTGGTTTCAGCAGCCGATGCCGCCACCAAAATCATGCCGCTGGGGGATTCCATCACGTATGATGATCGTATTGTCGACACCAGA
>CAMYJP010000506.1 GCA_947258675.1 uncultured Desulfobulbaceae bacterium
ACTTTGAGCTGCTTTGTTGGGTTGAGGAACCAAGTCTTAAGGGATTTGAAATACATAATCTGCTTAATGCTATCTATAATAAGTTTAAATTAGCAGGTATTACTATTCCCTTTCCTCAACGAGATGTACATATTATAGACCCGTCCAGTGTTGGAGATCAGCTGAATAGCATAGAGAAATCCACATAGTGAGATTACTGGATAATTTTCAATCGGAAACGTGGGTTTCCCTTCTCATCCCTGAACCCAGATCCTTTATGGATAGCCCGTAAGATTTTATTAATTCTTCAGATCAGCCAATTGTTCCGCCCTAATCGTGTCTGTGGAAAGAGCATACGCCTCTTCTTTAAGATAGGTTTTTCCCATCATCCATACGACAACGGAAGCTGCCGAGGCAATGAAGCAGAGCGTCCCTGCAAAAACAAATGGAATGAGATATTGCTGGGTCGAATCAAATAAAACCCCGCCAACAACCGGCCCCATTATTCCGGCTACCCCATAGGCGGTAAATATCCAGCCATAATTGATTCCTAAATTCTTTGTACCGAAATAATCCGCGGTTGCAGAAGGAAATAAAGCAAAATTTCCTCCAAAGTTCAGGCCAACCCAGGCTGATGCCAAAAATATTGAAAACACCGAGTCAACACTAACGAGCAGCATGAATGCCATTCCCTGGGCAAGGAACATCATCATCATTGCCCGTGGGCGATCGATGATATCGCTGATTTTTCCCCACACTATGCGGCCTGCAGCATTAAATATTGCCAATATCCCAATTGGTTCAACAAATCGACCGAATCCCCCCATCCATTCCGGTGCAAATGTTCTGCCCTGTAAAATAGAATTCATCATCGGTTTCCATTGACCGATAGCCATTAATCCTGAGGTGGCGCCAAATATAAATGTCAGCCACAACATACAGGCCAAGGGTGTATCCAGCATTTCGTGCCAATCATGATCAACTTTTGATTTGTAATTGCAACTCTCGGCGTCCCAGCCGGCCGGTGTCCAGCCTGGCGGAGGATTGCGCAATAACATCGCGCCAAGGACAACGCCTCCGGCACAGACAATACCATGCAGTACGAAGAATGCCTGCCAGCCTATTCCGAATCCACCGCCATGCTTAATACCAAGACCAATGAGAACAATTTGTGAAATTCCCATGGCATCAGCCGCTTCTCCTCCGCGTGGCAGAAGCAGGGTGGAAGCAGGCCCTGCAAAAAACAGCGCGCCGGCGCCAAAACCTGCAACAGCAAGCCCTGTAATCAATCCTTTCTTATCTGGAAACCACTTTACAGCTGCAGCGATTGGACAGACATAGGCAAAACCGATGCCGGCACCACCTAAAACACCATAGGTCAAATATAAAATCCAAGGGTATTCTTTTTGAACCAGAAAAGCGGTCAGAATGAACGAGATACCCAACAGAAGACCGCCGATTGAAGCTACTTTTTTAGGTCCTATTTTATCCTGCAAACGGCCGGCTGGTATCATTACCGCTGCAAAAGTAAGGAGCGCAAATGAAAATGCCCACTGTGTCGTAGTACGATCCCAGCCAAATTCAAGCTGCAGAGGTTTTACGAAGACGCTGAAGGCATATACAGTTCCAAGAACGATTTGAATAATTAAGCCTCCGGCCAGCACCAACCATCGGTTATTCTCTAATTTAGCAGCCATGATGTAATCCTCGTAATAATTAGTTTAGAGGCAATGCCAATTTGATTTGTGTCTCATCGATACTTTTGTAGTTACACAATTTTAATTGCTCGTTTAATAACCAGTTCAATAAGACTTTATATATCGGCAAGGTGGAACTTAAAATTAAGAAGCCAGAGTGAGAACTTAAATCTCGCATCCTGGCTTTCTTGTATTCGAAGTGCAAAATTTACTTGTAACATTTTTGACATGTCAGGTTATTATTGACAGATAATCCTGAAAGGTAATCGGCTCAGTCTACGGTTTCTATTGTGGTAACCATCTGTTGGCTTTGACTAGATTCAAGGTAATGTCAAAATCTTTTCAAGATAACACCTCCCTTTAATTTTTCTTTCCCCCTTAGCTAAAACTCTTGCACAACACCTCGCTGTGGTATCGTATTGATGTTGTAAGCTTTTTTTTACTTAACATGGTGGCTTTAGCTTAATGTTCCTTCTATTTTAGCCGATTTAAAAATATTCATTATAAGACCTTATTAGCGTAGAGGTAGAAAATGAAAAAAATGTTAGGAATTAAAAAAGTTGGGCAAGAACAAGGTGGCACTTAGAAGACGGAATCAGGAATCTACCTAACTGCCGAAGAGACGAAATTTGACTACGTGCAACACGGTAAAAAGGGAAGGTCAGCATGGCTAACATAAATAATGAAGACGAAAAAATAGAGCCAACTGAAAGTATAGATCCCAACGTCACAACAGAAGCGGACGATCTCAATGATGTTTCCATGGATTTACA
>CAMYJP010000507.1 GCA_947258675.1 uncultured Desulfobulbaceae bacterium
TGGATCTATGTGCATCGGAATCCGGAGAAGTTGCAATTTTTTGCATTGACTTGTTTTGAGGTTGGTTTCAGGGGAGGGAGGGTTTTTATTTGTTCTTCCGCTTACGGCCAAGAGCAGACATTTATATCAAACAAATCAATTCTGCCATCATTGAGCTTTGGCGAACTCTTTCGCAGTCTCAAGGCTATTAATCAACTTACCCTCAAAAGAGGACCTTATTTCTATATTGATAAGCAGAGACATCAATCTGTCGAATTCGAACAACCGTCTTGCAGCTTCTTCATTAAATGTGGCAGTTGATCTACTATAATCAATAATAAAGGGAATGATCAATGGAATAGCTTTATCAGGGGCATGCTCAGCACTTGTTAAAAGCACACTGGAGAAATCACTCCATTTTTCAAAAGGCAATCCGTTGGTATCGTTTGACCTTATTCGGGTTAGCCCCCACACAAGATGATAAATGACATAATAGCTTCCACCACGGGTTGCAAAGAGAAGATCATCGTATCTATCTGGTACAAAAGAATTTATAAGTGCATTATGCACTTCGCTTGTTAGTAATTGTCGATTTTCTAGGGTAAGGCGACATGGAACACTACCGCCCTCGACGCCGAAGTAATGTTGAAGATCTTCGACTAATGGTAGATTTATTGCTGCATATTGGTTTACTGACTTTAAAATCACTTCAAGTAATATTTTTTCTGATGGCGGTTTAGTGTCCACCATCCTCCAAATAGATAGAATGCCGCTTCTAGCTGTAAGTATGTCATTATTAGTGGGCCATAATTCATTACTTTCCGCATCGATCACTTGCTCTAATAATAAACAAAGCTCATTCTCTTCAAAACATTCTGTAAATTTTTCTATTTGGGCGTGACGCTTATCGTTAACAACCCATGAAATAAGTTCACTAGACTCATTGCTTTGCCATTCTTGAATACAACGTAATGCTGCTTGGTCGCTTTCGGACTCGTCAATATCAGGAACCGATGAATACCTTTCCCAGTAACCAATGTTACGAACGCTTTGAATACGTGATTGACCATTAATAGTAATATTATTTAACGAGGGAAATAGAAACTCAATTAGAACATTGAGAGATTCACCATATTGATAATCGGTCTCTGACTTCCAGATCTTTGTATATTCTTGAAATACTGGATGCTGCTCATTTTCATTATTTGCTCCATTGCCTTGTTGAACAAAACCATGCCTAAACAAATCAATTCGCTTATCAATAAAAGAAAACAATTGTGGATGTGCGACCCGAATTAACGAGGTAACTAGTACATCATCAAAATCGATTTCACCTGCTAATTTTTGCCATATACTTTCTGTTTGCCTGAGAAATGATTTATATATTCTCGGTGTTCTGCATACATATATTATTGCGCTAGTGACAGTCGGCATTCCATGCCGCTTAAACATTCCACTAAAAACATATGATTCTTCTGTTAAAGATATTGCTGTTTCTCTATCACTAGGCCCAACAATATCAATAATCTGTTTTGGCCACCCATACAAGCAAGCTTGTCGTAGTGTAAATAAATCTGACAACACAATCTCTGGCTGTAAGGGAGGGGGGTGCTCAATAAAACGCGCAATCTTTTCAATATCAAATCGAGTTTCTAACGATGTGTCTGCAATTATCACTGAAATGCGTGGCTTGCGATCAAGCATGAAAAACAATGATCGTATAGCGCCTAGCCTTACAGTTTCGTCTAAATTAACAACCTGATTATCTGCGGCGTTAGAAAAGCCAGCGAAGCGTTCTAAGTCTTCGATCCAAAGAACAAAACGAAGATCTGTTGCTAATGCTACTTCCGCAAGGCGATCAAGGATAAATTCAGGTCGCCACTCTGTTCGAAACATACGTACCAAGCTCCCATAACGACGACCTCCTGCGTGCTCGATGGCTGATATGTAATCCTCTGGCAGACCTGTCAATGGAAGGGTATTCACATGTTTTCCGACCTCGTGCATGAGTGCTTTGAGTATGCCCCTTACAGCAGCTTCTTGGGTGTCAAAAGGCCACAAAGAAACTGTGACCACTCGAATCGAAGGATATTCTTTCAAGTACCACTGAACTAACCTACCAATTGAACTCTTGCCAGACCCAAGCGGCCCCACTAAAGCCATGGTAGGTGGCTCCTCGTGATGAGACTCGGTTATTCGCTTGGCTATTCTTTGAGCTATTGATTGATGATTAAACCTGTCTTCGCTTGGTTGTTCTATTTCAGTATCATCAGCGATCCAAGTTCGTAACTTATCGAACTCATCCAGTAGGTCAGGGACAGTCTCACTTTTAGGTGCCTCATTGTCATATGGTGCGCATGCCATCTTTACAGCGTAAGCGATCAGCAAACCCCATCTTGAGCAGCATTCAGTTAATCGCTATCGTTTGCGTATCCACATTCCAAGGCAGAAGTGATTCGACATCTTCAAC
>CAMYJP010000508.1 GCA_947258675.1 uncultured Desulfobulbaceae bacterium
AAATAATGCAGCCTTAATAAAATGCCTGTTCAGCCGGGCGATATTGCTGATAGAAATCCCTTTAGGGCAGGCAGCCTCACATTCTCTTTCGTTACCACAGTTGCCAAAGCCGAGGTCGTCCATTTTACAAACCATGTTTAGCGCTCGCTCCGCCTGCTCAAGCTGACCTTGTGGCAGTAAACCAAAGTGTGAGATCTTCGCCCCCACAAAGAGCATTGCCGAGGCATTAGGACATGATGCCACGCAGGCACCGCAGCCGATACAAGAAGCTGAGTCCAGAGATTCTTCAGCTTTTTCTTTGGGAATCGGGATTGCATTTCCATCCGGAGTACCACCGGTATTAACAGATATATAGCCACCTTCTGTGATAATCGCATCAAGGGTACTTCTATCAACAATAAGATCTTTGATTATTTTGAAGGCCTTAGCTCTGAAAGGCTCAATAACGAGGGTGTCACCGTCATTGAAATGTCTCATATGAAGCTGGCAGAGAGTAGTTTCGTGTTCCGGCCCGTGAGCTCTTCCGTTTACTACGCTTCCGCACGTACCGCAGATTCCTTCCCTGCAGTCATGGTCAAAGGTGATAGGTTCTTCATGGTTCAAAGTTAGTTGTTCATTCAGTACATCGAGCATTTCAAGAAAAGACATATTTTTTGATATCGGCCCGACTTTATAGGTCTTGAAACTTCCGGCAGTATCCGGGCCTGGCTGCCGCCAGATTTTGAGAGTAAGTTTGATAGTATTTGAATCCTGCATAATTACTTTACATCCTTTGTCTGTATCCTATTACATGTCCTTGAAATCAAGTCAGTGGAGGTTCTTTGTATCAGTGATTAGTTCACTAAAATCTTCTGGTTTCACTGACTCCTGACCCCTGATCCCTGTCACCTGGTTACTATTTATAGCTTCTTTCACTAAGTTCAATATTCTCGAAGTTAAGTGGTTCTTTATGAAAAACTGGTTCTTTGTCAACACCTTGATGCTCATATATGGAAACATGGGAATATTCGGCATCATTTCGAAGTGCTTCATTCTCTTCGGTCTGGCTTTCTTCTCTGAGATGGCACCCGCAGGATTCCTGACGTTCAAGTGCATCAGTCACTATTAATTCAGCAAATTCAAGAAAATCTGCGACCCTTCCTGCCCGTTCTAAGGATTGGTTTAAGTCCTGGCTTTGCCCGGGAACAAGAAGATTCTGCCAGAATTCTTCGCGTATTTCTGGGATTTTTTGCAATGCTTTACGCAAGTCAGCTTCATTTCGTGCCATACCGCAGTTATTCCAAAGAAGCAGACCTAATTCACGGTGAAAATCATCAGTTGTCCTTTTGCCTTTAATGGCCAGCAATCGTTCAGTTGATGATGTAACATGCTCCTTGCTTGCTGTAAACTCAAGATGATCCGTTGATAAATCAGGCAATTCGTAACTGGCCAGATAATTTCCGATAGTGTATGGAATTATGAAATAACCGTCTGCAAGCCCTTGCATCAAAGCACTGGCACCAAGCCTGTTGGCACCATGATCAGAAAAATTTGCTTCGCCAAGAACGAATAATCCGGGGATTGAACTCATGAGATTATAATCGACCCATAGGCCTCCCATGGTATAATGAACTGCTGGATATATCATCATTGGCTCATCGAAAGGACTGCTGCCGGTAATCTTTTCATACATTGAAAAGAGGTTGCCGTATTTTTGCGAAATAAGAGATTTGCCGTCCCTGGTTATTGCATCAGCAAAATCAAGGTAAACAGCAAGGCCGGTTTCGCCTACACCCCTTCCCATATCGCATTGCTCTTTGGCGTTTCGTGATGCAACATCACGGGGAACAAGATTTCCAAAGCCCGGGTATTTTTCTTCGAGAAAATATCTTCTATCAGATTCAGGGATCTGGCTTGGTGGCCTGTTGTCTTCTGATTTTTGCGGCACCCATACACGACCGTCATTTCTAAGGCTCTCGCTCATCAGGGTCAGTTTGGATTGGTAGTCACCATGAACAGGTATACAGGTGGGGTGGATCTGGACAAAGCACGGATTGGCAAAGCAGGCACCTTTTTTGTAAGCCCTCCAAGTGGCAGTAACATTGGAAGCCATGGCATTTGTAGAGAGAAAAAATACATTCCCATAACCTCCTGTTGCCAATACAACAGCATGGGCTTCATGGGATTCCAGGGAACCGGTTATCAGATTTCTGGCAACTATGCCACGGGCTTGTCCGTCAATTACAACAAGTTCAAGCATTTCCCGGCGAGGGTATATTGTTACTTTTCCTTCTTTTACCTGTCTCATAAGGGCGCCATAGGCACCGATCAGTAGTTGTTGCCCAGTTTGGCCACGGGCATAGAATGTTCTGGACACTTGAGCCCCGCCAAAAGATCGGTTAGCCAGTAACCCTCCGTATTCCCTGGCAAAAGGAACCCCCTGGGCCACGCATTGGTCGATAATATTA
>CAMYJP010000509.1 GCA_947258675.1 uncultured Desulfobulbaceae bacterium
ACAGGAGCAAGCAGCAGCAAATTTTCAGACGTAAGGTAATTACCAATAATACATTCATGAGAAGATTGGATTGAACCCCTTTAGTTGGCCGATATTTTTTGTCACTGTTGCGGCATGTTCACTTATAGGTTGCCAAGCCGCTAAGAATGTACCTGTTGCTCAAATATACAGTTCTTTGCATTGCCGGTTCCATGATGCGGGAATATATGCCGTTACCAGTCAAACAGAACTGCATACAATATTTAATAAAATCCATTCAAACAGTATCGGAGCCCCTGTGCAAAAAACTCCCGACATTAACTTTAATACCCACCAGGTATTTCTCCTGTCTTTAGGAACTAAGCCTACTTCCGGCCATGGTCTTCTGCTGGAAGAGGGCCCTGCTCTGTACCAGAACAACATTTTGATATTGCCGGTCAAGGTTATGGAACCAGCAGAAAACACGATGCAGGCCCAGGTAATTACCACCCCGTGTGTTTTGGTTTCCGTGCCTAAAAACAATTACCGGAAGGTTATGCTCAGCGGCAATAAAAATCTTGCGCAAAGGGATTTGAAATAATTCTTTATAATCTCAAGATCATCACGCCACCCCTATGAGAAAGGGTGGCCATGAAAGGTCCTTTGTCGATAGCTGTACCTGTAGATCCCTCCCTGGTCCGACAGATTTCAGAAGCAAGGGTAGTTGCTGCCGCACTCGTCCAGGAAAAACAGACGTACAGGGAGGCCTGTGGCGAGTTATGATTTTTAAAAAAGGTTTGATAAAATGACAAATAGGAGACTGGCGCAACAAAATCCAGGTCTCAAAATGAAGAATTACGTCTGGTGTCCTGGAATTGGGGATTAACAGATAGAATTCCGGCAACTGAGCGCCATAAAAAACAGCAGAGGAATTTCAGGTCTCAAACCGCTTCGCAATCCCTCCTTTTTCAGGCTAAAAAGCAGCGCCATGTATGTGACAACCTAACCCGCCGCAACCGGCGGTTGGCGGGAACCCATGACCGTTGGTGACATGGCACCCTTGACAGAAATTGTAGAAGGCGGTGGGGCTTGAAAAGGTGGCACCTACCATCCCGTTTACCGTAGTTCGCAAAAGATAGATATTATTGGCACCCTGTGTTCCATGGGGCTCGTGGCAATCAAGACAGGAGAGCACGAAATTGGTCGGCAGATCCTCGCCTGTGCCGTTTGTGCCGTCAATGGTGTACGGTGGCCTGAGAACTTGAGGGGCATTGACGGAATTGCCGCTGCGATGCCCGTGCTGGTCGCCAGTGGCTGCTGACCAGTCGATGGCATTATAGGGTGGGATAGCATTAACATGGCAATCCAGGCAGAATGTGTTGTAGTCCGGGGTGGTGGAGCCCTGGACCTGTGCTGAAAGAATGGAGCGTGTCATGCCATCGGGCTCATGCAATGTCGGATCAACAGCCGGATTGGCGCCGACAAAGAAGGGAGCCCGGTAAGTGTTAACGCCAGCGCTGATATTCATTCGTTCGCTTGCATCATTTCCCCACAGGCCCTCATGGTCGGTAGGCCGGGAAATGGCTGCTTGGGTGGCATCATAGGCAACGCCTGTGCGATTGTTTTTCTTGGCAAAATGTGGATTATGGCAGCCGCCGCAGGGGTTTGATTGGGCGCCAAAGGTAGCGGGCCACTGGGCCTGGATGAAGGTTGAGATCTGATTGAGATTATGGGCGCTACCGGTGGCAGGATTAAATGCGTCATAGATTGATTGTGCCGCAACCGGGCCGCCACCAAAGTTAACGTTGTAATTATAATTTACTACAGTGCCGCCACTCTGCACGGCACCGACAGTAACGTGACAGTTAAAGCAGAAGTTTGTTGTCTGGCTGGTTGGATTCGGATCGGCAAACAGTGCATAGGGGCTTGGCGCGCCATCAACAGGGTCCGGCTCGCCACCCGCAATACTTGCATGCTGTTCATGGCAATGGGCACAGTTGCCCCTGGAGTAACTGGTCAACTCTGTTGCGGTTCTTTTGACTCCAATGGTAATGTCACCATGTGCTGAAGTAGTGTAGGCATTGGCTGACGGCGGTGGCGGAGGGGCCCATGCCTTATCAAGAAAGGTAACTGATACAAACAAAAAGAAAAACAGGCCTATCAACAAAGCTGATGGAATAGTTTTTTCGTAAAAAGCCATTTTCTCACTTCCTTATTATTTTCCAGGGAAAAACGGATTGCAGCACCCTTTATTTGGTATGCAGTAACACCACAACCTCATTGCTGGTAAAAATTTCGTTTCCTTTCCTGGCAAATGTTACGATTTTGTATCGAACAGTTACTGTCCCCAGTGACCTTAATAGCTTTTGGGAAATCTTATCAAGGTAAAAATCCTTCCTAAGTTGAATCCGTCTACTTTTTCGATACTTCCCGTCATTAATTTTTCGATAAATACGGTAACATTTTGCAGCGGGATC
>CAMYJP010000510.1 GCA_947258675.1 uncultured Desulfobulbaceae bacterium
TACGTCACCTTCCACAAAGCTGTAATCTTTATGGTTATCATAGCTCTTTTTGACCTTTCCATATTTTGAATAATTATCTATCCCAACAACTTCATGACCATTGTCCAAAAGCTCCTGAACAAGATAACCACCTACGAACCCTGCTGAACCAGTAACAAGTATCTTCACTACATTAGACCTCCGTTAATATAATTAATGATATCTCGTTTATTGAATTTATTTTTTGATCTGTTTATTCAAGGTATGGACAAATAGTTTTAGACCCCAACTATATAAGTTATATTTTATCAATGGTCTGCTTAACATAAGCCCTTGGGGCAAAGAATGCAGGTGATCTAACAATTTATAAATTATAACAGCATTTTATGACTAATGTACATGCTCCAGTGGCATATTAAAGGTTGAAAAATGTCTTTAAGTTTACTTAGGATCAAATCCAAAGATTCGTCTTGCATAGAAATAGACATATATAAAACCGACACCCATAAAATCAAAAAACTTGGCTATCGGGTTCATGCTCTCCATGTGAAATGCATAAGAGCTTCCTTTTTTCAAGGTAAGTATATAGAAGATGTTATACGCAACGTCATGCTTGCGGTGAAACCTGAAATAGTTAGGGCGCATAAAATACTTAAAAGGCCTGATAGTGACCTTATAGTTCTTTTCAGAGAATATCTTTTTGACTTCTTCGACAAAAGTATCATGTCCTTTGATCATCAGAGAGACGCATATCATCTTGGCCATTCCGTTATCCTCCAGGACATCATCAAGACCATTTAAAATAGCAGAGGAAAGCTCAAGCCCCCATTTACCACCATGTCCATCACGAAAAGTGAGTGGGTCGTAACCGTCATCAGGATAAAATATGAAAGGCGGATTTGAGGTAACGAGATCGAATTTCCCGTTGACACTCTCGTATAAGTTCGACTCAAAGAACTTCGCATGCCCGATATTGTTTACCCTTGCATTTGTCTGCCCAAACCTGATAGCGCGAGGGTTTATGTCTATCCCATTCACATCCTCACTCAGATGAGCGACATTTAATGCCTGAACCCCGGATCCTGTCCCTATGTCAAGACTTCTCCGGAATTTCTGCCCCGCAAGAGTTGAACGGACATCTTCGGCAAAGTCAACCGAGTCCATTCCAAAGTAAGTGTAGTCCTTAATGCTTCTGTCATAAGGGTCAATGAAAATATAGAGATCGAAAAAGGGCAGGATACGAACCTTTGACCTGAGACGGCCGTTCTCCTCCACGAGAAACCCCTGATTTATGAAAGAATCAACGTCCTCAGCAGCTATAAATGATTTGAGGTCCTGGATAGGAACAGGAACGTTCTTGGCAAACAGTTCAAAAAGAGTAAAGACATATGGGTTCTTTATTTTAAAATCGCGCTGGTAGTAATCAACAAAGAACGTTGGCATGAAAAAACTGTTCTTTTTAGAAAAATGATAATGGAAAAAGAAGAGAATTTCTGATGGCCCGGGAACCTCTTTTTTTACTATTGGGATAACTTTGGTCTCGTCATATCTGTGCTCTTTTAAGACTTCTATCAACCTTCCATAATCAGCATCAACGATGTCTATCAATCGGTCTCCCATTGTTTGAAAATCAGAAAAAAAGGTTTGCAGACGTGCCTGAATATTATAACAGAAAGAGTACTGATTTTACCTCGAGCCCCAAACATTCAGTCATCAAAAAGCCGCACGTCTTTTCAAGTGCCCCTTTTATACGGTATATTAAGTAAATGTTGATTTTAGGAATAGTGAACGCTGAAGTGTCAGGCGCATGTCTTGTTAAGGACAATGTGGTAGTGGCTGCCGCAAGTGAAGAAAGATTTTCCCGGATCAAAAACGATGAGGCCTGGCCGTCCAGATCCATCGACTTTGTCCTGGATTACCACAAAATAAAACTCTCTGATATTGATCATATTGCCTATGGGTGGGGGAGCATAAATTCCAGTAAACACCTGCTGATGTTTTTTGACCGTGTTGTCGAGGAAACCCGCACCAATCCTGATCAGATAGGGACATTCCGGGACAGGGTTAAAGGTGAAATAAAACAGGATAACAGAAGGGGCAAGGGCTTTTTTGAGTTTGTAGAAAACAATAACCTGCATACAAAAACCATCTACATTGACCACCATGAATGCCACGCATTGAGTGCTGCTGTCTGCTCACCTTTTGAAAAAGCTATGGTTTTAACAGCAGACGGCCGCGGTGATTATCAGTCATTTACCATCAGCGCATTCGATAACAACAAGTACGAGGTCATACAGCGTATTTCAAGCATTGACAGCCTTGGTTTCTTTTATGCCCGAATTACATCCCTGCTCGGTTTCAGGAACAACCGGCATGAAGGAAAGGTCACAGGACTTGCCGCATACGGCGATCCTGAAAAATATCTCCCGTTAATGGACAAGATGATCTCTTACA
>CAMYJP010000511.1 GCA_947258675.1 uncultured Desulfobulbaceae bacterium
CTTTTGATGAAAAAAGTCTTGAGGAGTCTTGGATGATTTTTTCTTTCAGAGTCCTTTTTTAACAGGGGCACTGTCTTAAGCACCTCATCAAACATTACCTGGTGCCCATCCGGTAGCGAGAATTGAGCCCGAAAAAAAGCTTCTGAACCCACCTCTACCTCCTGGTCCATGATTGTTTTAAGCATATTTTTGTAGTGATTCCAAACCTCTGTTAGCCCTTCAAGGTGTCTGGTAACAGTTCTGCTGCTTTAAGGCAGTACAACTTCAACCTCCTCAGTATCAAGTGTCTTTCCCCCATCTCGGAGGGCAGTCAAGCACATCTCAAAGTGCTTAACGGTATGGGATATTTTCTGATAAATATCCTCGTAGGAGGATTCACTTTCTCGGGCTGCGATAAGTAAATTGCTGGCATTGAAAATCTGCAATGCCATTAAGCGCTGTCTGCCGGCGATTTCAATTGCCGTGGAATCGGTTGATTGAGAATGCACCACATAAAAAGTAGCTCCAACCGTAATCATTATCAACAAAATAAACAGGCCGATGATCGTAAAAAATTTGTTCTGCATTCCTGTTATCAAATGCATAATTGTTATTCCTAATAGAACCGAACAGCCTTTTTTAGATTACCAACTTATTTTACACCTACAAAACGCTGCTTAACAAGAGCCTGACCTTCGGATGACAAGGCCCAATCGATAAACGCCTTAACATCTCCCTTGGGAGTACCATTAGTTACCAGGTGCAAGGGTCTTGTGATCGGATAACCGGAGTTGTTTACATCGGCTTCCTGTCCGTCAACGGCCAAGGCTTTTACTTTTGAATTGCCAATGATAAAAGCAAAGCTGATCTGCCCAACAGCCCCTTTTTCAAGGCCAACCCGAATGGGAATCTTAGCATCAGGCATGACGACATCAGTGCCTTCGTATTCCACACCATTTAGGATGGCCTTGGCAAAAACCTTTCTCGTGGCAGAACCCTTTTTCACTATAAGCGGTGTGATTACCAGATCCGGTCCGCCTACCTCGGACCAGTTTTTGATCCTGCCGGTGAAAATATCCCTCAATTGACCAGCGGTGAGTCCGTTCACCGGATTGTCTTTATGTACGATGACCGCAATGGCGTCTTTGCCGATCAGGGTTGCCTCAACACCCCGGTCGCGGTATTTCTGGTTCACATCCCTGGCCACGCCACCGATGTCACAATTACCGATGGCTGCACATACTTCGCCGCCGCCGCTTTCCGGTTTGGTATCAATTTTAAAGGTTGCCCCTGCGAAGACTGCTGAGGCATCGGTGATAAATTTTCCCACAGTGGATGATCCCACGTAGTTTATAGTTGAGCCGTGCACGGAAACAGGTAGAAATGCTACAAATGCGAGAATGGCAAATAAATTTTTCATGGTTTTTGTTCTCCGTAACATGATAGATTACCAAGTGACTAAAGGATTCCGCCCATTTTTCCCAATTCCTTTTATGCGGTTATTCACGTTTTCATTTGTTTTTCCTTTGAGATTGAGGATTCGAAGACTCGTGTGATAAGCAGTCTGCAAGAATGTATCGAGTGAAAGTCAAAAACAATTAATAATGAAGCTGAATTATGTCCGGCCGCTGTCTACCAACTGATAACTCCTGCTGACGGTGCATAGCCTATATCCCTCGTCCTGATTGACCGTTGGCAACCAAATTTCGTCAGGGTCTCGTTCCCCGGCTTGGTGGCCATGTGCTGACCGCCTTGCACAATCTTGACCCGATACGCATGGTTGGAATGGGTTGTATAATAAAAGGACATTTGGCTGGAAAAGAAGTATATTTTTTTCCTATTGATCTTTTTCACAAAGGAGAGGTCCATGGCCGATAATCAGACCCTTGATGAAGTAATGTCTGCCGAGATCAAGAAGGAAATAGCCCAACGCTATTTCAGCTTTCGGAAACTGATCGAGGAAGACTCAATGGACCTTGCCGCCAAGGTCAGGCAATATTCATTTATTCTGGAAAAAAGGATAAGCTTTGATCTTATCCGTATCTACATACTGCTGCATACTGAGCAGCTGATCCAGGAATTTATGACCCTGGTGAATCTTGAAAAAAAACTCTTTTTCGATCCCTACATTTTAGAATCACCAACTATTGCGGAACGCGTCTTTCAGTGCCAGCAATTCAGAGGATTTACCCGGTGGGGCCGATTTAGGAGATATGTTTTTGTATGCTACGAAAACCTTTTTTTTCACACCGAGATCTATCGTAAAAAAATTGCCGAGTTGGAAAATGAAAGGGGTATCATTACGGAGGAGATCAGACAGTTTTATGAGCAGAACGATCTCAGTGCCATTATGGGTTTTCTCCATACCCTTGACAACAAAAAGGTTTGCGGTTGCATGCAGGGCGGGATGGAAATCGGGATGGTTGACGGATTGGAAGAGAAGTTG
>CAMYJP010000512.1 GCA_947258675.1 uncultured Desulfobulbaceae bacterium
TCAGCCTAAATATAAAAATCAGGAGTAAATCCGTATCATCAGACTATGATTACGGTTTGGGCCGGACTTCCTGTTTGTTTGAAATTACGGACTCGGATGAAATGTGTATCACAATCTCAAAAGATTTTCACCTACAGTCTTTCAGATAAAGTTTTTGGGCTTTGTTATCAGACGCCCCCTTCGATAAAATATGTACATTTTTCTTTACAGAATGAGACGAAAAAGGATACATCCTTTCCCATCCGGGCGAACGGCGCGAGGTTGTCTCCAGATCTGGACCCCATGGTTAAATTGCCTACGAAATCGAACTGCTGACCGAGGGCATGGCGGATTTTTTTATGGAACCATTTATTGGAACCCATGTCGGCAAAGAGGGTGAGGTTGAATCGAGGACCCATAACGGGCAGGAATTCATGCTCACTGAAATTCCAGGCTGCAGATCAAAATCAGGCGGGATGAAAGTAATCAAAAAAATGACAGCACGGACCGGAAAGGGGGTGATGCAACTGCCGTTAAGTCCTAAACACTAATCCAACCAAAAAGGAGGGAGATTCTTATGATTATGAGAAACAAAACCCATTATTTAAAGTTTGCTTTGGTTTTCGGAATTTGCCTTTGTGTGCTGACGCTGTATGCGCTTCCGGGACAGGCCGGAGAATTTAAAAAAGAATACAAAATGACCCTGAATGTCGGACCCCAGTTCTATTGGGGCATAGGCGCTCAGAAATTCAGTGACCTGGTGAAAGAAAAAACCAACGGTCAGATCAATATCAAACCCTATTGGGGCAGTGCGCTGTTAAAAGGAGCCCAGTTGAAATCTCCCCAGATGGTGGCCACGGGTGCCATCGATTTGGCCTATGAGTCGACTATTAATTCTTCACCGGTTATGCCGGAGATGAACATATTTTCCCTTCCCTTTTTCATCAACAATTTTGAGAACCTGGACAAAATGGAAAATGGCGAGACCGGCAAGGCCATATTCGAGGTCATGGAAAAAAAGGGCCTGGTGCCGCTGGCCTGGGCCGAAAACGGTTTCAGACAGGTAAGCAACAACAAACGGCCCATTGAAAATCCCGAAGACCTGAAGGGACTCAAACTGCGAGTTGTCGGCAGTCCCATATTTATTGACACGTTCAGACAGCTGGGGGCGGATCCGGTCAATATGAACTGGGGTGACGCCGTGACCGGTTTTCAACAGGGGGTCGTCGACGGGCAGGAAAATCCGGTGGGCGTGTTGCTGCCGGTCCAGATCTGGCAATATCACAATTACGCCACCTTTTGGAACTATCTTGTCGATCCGGTAATTATTTACTGGAACAAAAAAGAGTTCGACGCCTTCCCCAAAGACATCCAGGAAGCGATTCGCGCAGCAGCCGTGGAATCCGCCCGCTTCGAAAAGGCGCTGTGCCGGGCGGGACTGGAAGGAACTAAATCCATCGACATTCTGAAAAACGAATTTAACTACGAGATGGAGCACCCCGAGCCGGTTAAATATCTGGAGAGCAAGGGTGTGAAGGTCACCTTTTTGACGGAAGAAAACCGCCAGGCGTTCATGACTGCCACCAAGCCGATCTTGGAGAAATGGATCCCCAAAGTTGGCAAGGACCTTTACGAAAAAGCCAAAGCCGATATGGCCAAATAGAACACAGCCGGATGAAAGGCCCTTGGGGAGTTGAACAACTCCAGGGGCCTTTTGCCAAGAGGGGGAAGTGATGGGTCAAACTAACCGGCGTTTACGGATCGACCATTGGATTGTGGCAATTTTGCTGTTTGCCATGGCTTCCATAGCCTTTATCAATGTGCTGAGCCGCTATTTGTTTCATTTTTCTTTTGCCGCCACAGAAGAAATTACCATAAATCTCTTTGTGTGGATGACGGTCATCGGCACAGGCATTGCTTTTGAGCGGGGCGGACAGCTCGGCATGGTGACTTTTTATAACATTTTTCCCAAGAAGTTCAAAAAAAATGTGGTTGTCTTCAGTGCGGCACTCGCGGCGGCCCTCTTTCTGCTGGTGGACATATACCTGATTCAGGCCATTTACTTTGAACTGACTATTTTTCAGGCAACATCGGCCGGACTCGGTATACCGGTCTGGATTTATTATATCGGTGTCCCGATTTTTTCCGTTTTCGTCTTTACGGGCATCTACCGGGATGCGTCCACCAAACTGGCCGGCCTGGCAAAGGGAGGGCGCGGATAATGGAAATCGTTCTCATCTCGCTATCCTTTCTCCTGTTGATGGCCGTGGGAGTTCCCATCGCAGTTTCCCTGGGAGTAGCCGCAGTGGTCACCATCTATTTTTTTGACCTCGGTATCAGCATGCTGGGAATAAACTTTACCACCGGGATTGCTACCTTTCCACTGCTGGCCATCCCCTTTTTCGTCCTGGCCGGCGTTATTTTGGAGAAGGCAGGATTGGCAGCT
>CAMYJP010000513.1 GCA_947258675.1 uncultured Desulfobulbaceae bacterium
TTCTATATTTTCTGATTCTGCCTCCAAACTCCCCCTGACAGGAGGCTTAACTGAGACTTTCTTTTTTTCCCTGTTCACATAGGTATACGTCGGATCTCCATAAAGCATATAACTGGCCCAGACAACAGACTCCTCGCCAAACTCTTCCATGGAAACTGAACGGGCAATACGAACCGCTTCACCAATGGTTGAACCTTCCATTAATGCTTCATAAAAAGCCAGGGCAAAATGCAAACTGGGCTTATCCTGAATTTCCCAGAATGTACCGACATAGTGGCGAACTCCTGCAAGAAGAAAAGCATTTGCCAACCCGAAAACGTTCTCATACCCCTTATCAACTTTCCACTCGTCGGTTTCTCCTGATTGGCATGCATTTGAAAAAATAAAGGAAGGAAAAGGGGTACGGCCGATCATTCCTGTAATATTCTGGGCAGTCAACTTGCCGTCTTGTAACAGAAAACCTGATTCTGCCGGATTCTCAGGATTATAGTCAGCATGTCCTGCATAATGAATACTGTCATAAAGCTTCAGTTTTCCTTTTAAATAATCGATTGTAATGTTGGAACTTTTCAAATCTACTTCAGCCAGATCCTCCTTCTCATCCAGCATGTCACGCAGTTTGAGCCCCTCCATATAGGAAGATGGGAGATTATCCTGTGGATCGGTCAGGAGCAGCATTTTTAAAGGAGAACGGATATTTCGCTGGGTGGCGGAAAAATTCTGGCGGGTGCTGACTACTCTGCCCATATTAAATCTCTGGCAGAGAAATTCCTGGCCGTCATATAAGAGTTCCCAGGGAATGTTGATTAATCGGTCATCAATACCAAGTACCAGATATTCAGCACTTGTATTATTGAGGTTTTCTTTGGTTTTGGAGGGCAGCAGCTCATCATACAACAGCTGCCCTGTTTGCTTAAGATTATTGACAATATTTCTGCCAACCGTTCCCTCACGGTTGGCATTACTTAAAAGCTCTTTAATTTTTTTGGAATATTCTTCTGTCTTATCAATCGAAATCTGTGTATCATCGCATTTTTTTACAGTCATCAATTCGCCGGAGAACCCCTCACAGCTTCTCACCTGAATCCTGTTGTCTTCTCGAATAAATTCCAGAGAAAAAATTCTAGTATCCATTTCTCAAATCGATTGTGTAAATCCCTTTATTGTCTGGGATATTTTCAACTTCCTAAGCAAACGGCTCCGTCCGATTGGCCATTGAAATCATCAATAGAAGATATCAATCATATTCATATTCCGAATCCAACAATGACGCAATTATTTTCCTTCCGGAAGTTCACGCATTGCGTGAGTTTTCCAGACTGAAATAAAAAAGCCAGGTGCCCGGCATTACTTAATTTACCGGACACCTGGCTTATATGGATGTGATTTATTAATTTGAAACTGGATAATCGGTCTAGCAATCTCTAAGCTCTAATGAAATCTCACCAAGATAAAACTTATTTCTGCTAAGCTTGATCAGGTAATTACCCATCTTGTCATATTCAAAATTAACCTGTCCCTCTTTAGTCAGGTAGGATGCCATTTCCTTATCGCCGCTTATGAGACTGACACGAATCTTATCCTGTGGATTTTTGTCTTTGTATGCACCGATTCTAATCTCACCCGTATCTCCATTTGCCTTGGTAACAGCAATCTGAACATTCAGGTCATTAAAATCCTTATTAAACCTGGCAGTAGCCGGCATGGGCCTGAGGCTGCCTCGCACAAGTACCGGAGCCGGGGTCGGCAGGATGGTTATATCTTTCAGGTCAGAAACAACTTCTGCTGTCTGTTTCACGAATCTAACCAACACATCAACCGCACCTTTAAGTACCTCACTGACGATTTCTTCTTTCTTCAGGGTTGAGCATAATACAACTTCTTCCATGCATGCATCACATGCAACAAAGTGTTTTTCCATCAGCTGCCTTTGCCGCCTTTCCAGCCGGTTGTCTATATACATAGCCAGGCTTTCCGTATCAGGGCAAGTAGTTTCTGGTTTTAGCTGACTGCTCTTTTCAAATATTCTTTTAATTATCTGTTCACACATATTTACCACCTCCTTGCCTAATTAGACGCAAGAGCCAGAACTTTCTTGCACTCATTTTTTATTTTTCCCATAATTCGGCTCTTTTTACTGTAAAAGGCAACTACTGAAATACCCATTATCTGGGAAATTTCTTTAGGTGAAAGCTCCTTGTAAAATGCCAGTTTCAGCAAGAGTTGCTCATCAGGGGCAAGGGTTTGCATTACTTTTCTTACTTCCGCCTCAGTTTCAGACAATTCTAAAGCTTCTTCATGGGAAGGACCATCGTCCATGAGTTCCGGAAGTGCCTCATCCGAATCAATTGAATCAGTTGAAAATTGTTTTTTTGATTTTCTTAAATGGTCCAGAGTTAATCGTACCGTAATTACTCTGATAT
>CAMYJP010000514.1 GCA_947258675.1 uncultured Desulfobulbaceae bacterium
CCGGCCACGCCGGAATCTCTTTTGCATTTACATCAGCATATTCCGCAGAATTCTACCTGGTCTGTCATCGGCATCGGCAAAGGTCATCTGCCCATGTCGATGATGGCCCTGATTATGGGCGGCCACATCCGCGTCGGCATGGAAGACAATATCTACTATTCCAGAGGCGTTTTGGCCAAAACCAACGCCAACTTTGTAGAACGCATTGTCCGGATTGCGGGGGAGTACGGTCGGAAAGTTGCCACGCCTGATGAAGCGCGGCAGATATTAAGTTTATCCTGATGCTTTAGAAGTCGAGGAATGGATTCTTATTAAATATTTTTTATCTGACAGGATCAACAGGATCAATTGGATTTTTTCACGGTTCCAACCTGAAACCGGAAATTAAAATTTTAACATACAAGGCGGATCTTCGACATCGTCTTTCCCGAAGTGTTTATAGAAAACGCCGCTAACTGAGTTGAACTCCTAAATTGAAAGGAGATGCAATGGTATTTGAACTTGATAAAGATTCAAAGAAGATTATTGCAACCATCCAACGGAATGGTGATGCTGAAAAATATGAATGTTCACTTCTATCATGTGATAATCCTGTCTGTGCTTGCGAAGATATTACCTTAAATCTTTCCCCTTTGCGAGATGAAAATAAAGTAGGCTCTCCGTCATCTTCCCTCAGCATTGAGATCGATGTAATAGAAAAAAAGCTTGGCTTTTCAGATAAAAAGAAAATACCAAAAGATGATTTGACCTTTGCGGAATTTTTTCTATCCAAATTAGACGATAGTGATTACCAGTTTTTGTATGAAAGACATTTTGCGTATAAAAACAATATTTCGGAAAAAGCAAGTCTTGATGCAATAGATGCCCATTTTGAATATGAGGAGGTGGAAAAAGAGGGGTTAATGTATGCATACAATGACGTTCTGCCATACGGTGACCAGATGTTGGTCACCATTGACGGCAGAAATTGTATCATTCTTGACCAGTATTGTTTATTACCCAAATGTTCATGCACAGACACAATTTTGAATATTATGCCCGCCGATACATTTGGAAAAGCAGGAGAAGAATTGTGTTCTGTGTCGTTAAAATATGCCAAAAAGTCGTGGAAGGCACTTGAAGAAAGTTCCTTGCCTGTATCTGTGAAAGCAGTGAGATCAGCCATCGAGGGTCAGATTCCGGATTTTTATGAGAGATTGCGCAAAAGGCACTTAAAGCTCAAAGGAATTTATGGTCACTGCAAAAAGAGAAATTTTTCGCCTAAGCAGCCGATTCAGGTTCCGAAAGTCGGTCGAAATGACCCATGCCCATGTGGCAGCGGTAAAAAATACAAAAAATGTTGCTTGAGATAATCTATTGATTCTTTTAACATTATCTTGTATGGTGCCTTTATTATAAAATGACCAAACAATTTTAAATCTAAATCCTGTGCCCACAAGGATAATAAAATGGTTCAGAGAGATTAAAGTCCCGCTTCTCGGAAATGAGAGCGGGATTTTGTTTTTGTTATCTCAAATCGTTGGTGGTAAATCAAATTTTTGATATTGGGCAAATTTTCTCAATATCACCTGAATTATGGTGGATATTGAGAAAAAATTCTTGCATATTGGGATATTGCGAAAAAATTCGCATTTTTCCGGGTTCAATATTATATAAGATGTTATGTACGTAATTGTATTAATTATATATTTTATTTTACAATTGAGTTTTTATTGGTGATATGGCGACTTTTTTCGCACTACTCAATTGTTAGCTCATCCGGAGATGACAAAACGGATTATGACAGACAGTTCTGACATCATTGAGGAACACTTACTGGGGCGAAAGCTCATTGGGGTGTGGGAAATGATCAGTGATTCTTATCCCACGACTGTCGAAGGGTACGCCCTCAGTTTGGAAGGATATTTCCTTGAGATAGAGACAATGCTCGATGTCTCTGTCATAGGTATTGCTTGTGGACACAGTCGGATTGATTTTCCCTTGGATGTTAGACCAGGCTGTTCCTACCATGAAGTATCTCATGATTCACCCTTTTCGCAATTACTTGGTAAGCGGTTCTCAAAGTGGCGTCTGCTGGTTGGCGAAGGGGATAATTGGGAGGGATTGATGGTAAGCTTTGACACATCCGCAGGTCTCTGTTTTGTCTCAGTGGATTGCTCCATTTCAGTTCTGACATTAAAAGGTGAGCAGTATTGATGCCGGCGCTAACAACAGCTTCCAGCAGACAGCCAGGGCCGTGCCGATTTTGGAAGGTGTCGTTTAATCGTGAGTCTATACAATTTTTGAATAATCAACTTAAAACTGGCGGCTGCTGAAGCTGAGCGTTATGCCCCACAGATTTAAGAATATGAAATACCAATTAGTTCTACAATTTGATGCATCAATCATTGAAGACTTCGATCAGCTGATCGAGA
>CAMYJP010000515.1 GCA_947258675.1 uncultured Desulfobulbaceae bacterium
GCAACGTTAGGGTAAAACCCTCATCTTGATCGGAGAACTCATTAAAAGGATTGGCGTAACATTTCGCCAATCCTTTTTTATTGATTGTTTGTAAAAGGTATGGTCTAGGTGTCTTTCCTGATAATCAAAATAAATCGATAATGGGTGGGAATATGACAGAAATTAAAGCCGGAGAGAACACTGAGAACGCAAAAGAAAAAAACAATCAATTCCAAGTAGGTGACCTCGCGGTGTATCCCGCCCATGGTGTGGGAGAGATACAGGCCATTGAAAGCCGGGTTGTCAATGGTGAAAAACACGATTTTTATATCATGAAGGTCCTTGAAAACGGCATGGTAATCATGATACCCGTCAGCAACGTTGAGTCCGTCGGGCTAAGAGACATTATCAACAAAAATGAGATCCCTAAAGTATATGAAGTCATGAAGGTCCGCACAGATGGGGTGCCGGCCCAAACCTGGAACCGGCGTTATCGTGAATATATGGATAAAATCAAAACAGGTTCGCTTTATGATGTGGCGGAGGTCTTCAGAGATCTTTCCTTATTGAAACTCACCAAGGATCTTTCCTTTGGGGAGCGCAAGCTTTTTGACACTGCCCAGGTGTTATTGGTGCGGGAGCTGTCGACCGCCAAAAAAACAGACGAAGAAACGATTATTTCTGAGTTAGAGTCACTTTTTGTCTCAGATAGTTTGGAAAATTAATCCTTCCTTGCAGTATGCCTGTTTATGGTGCCTTTACCATCCTTGCCAATGAATCCGATCAGGGCCGGCGCCTTGATGCCGTAGTCGCCGCTCACCTGCCCGACTGTTCCCGTTCGCTGGCTGTAAATTTAATTACAAACCTTGAAATTCTTGTCGACAATCAGGCTAAAAAACCGGGTTACCGGGTTAAATACGGCGATAAGATCCTGGGCCGAGTCCCGGTCCCCGTGCAAGTCGATTATGAGCCTGAACCCATCCCCCTGCAAATCTTGTATCAGGACAGCCATATTGTGGTGCTCAACAAACAAGCGGGCCTGGTCGTGCATCCCGCGCCCGGACACAGCAGTGGTACACTGGTCAACGCACTGCTCTATCATTGTTCTGATTTGGAAAGTATCGGCGGTGAGATTCGGCCGGGAATTGTTCACCGACTTGACAAGGATACTTCGGGGACCATGGTGGTTGCAAAAAATGCCGATGCTCTTGAAAACCTGGCCAAACAATTTAAAACTCGTACCGTTCAAAAAATCTACCTGGCCCTTGTTTACGGTGAATTACGCGCAGATGAGGGGATTATTAAACTGCCCATCGGCCGTCATCCGGTTCATCGAAAACGAATGTCCACCATCACACGAAAAGGCCGTACTGCAGAAACTTCCTGGCGGGTTCGCGAACGGTTTCAGGGTATTACTCTGCTCGAACTGACCTTAAAAACCGGTAGAACGCATCAAATTCGTGTTCATTGTGCGACCATGGGATATCCGATTGTTGGTGATCAGGTTTATCGCTCTCGTAAGTGGTTAAAAGATACAGCTGGATTATTAACGGGGGAATCATCATCAAAGGTTGCCCTGCTCAAAGCAGTACCCAGGCAGATGCTACATGCCTGGCGACTGGGTCTGACCCATCCCCACACGGGCGAGGTCATGACCTTTGAGTCGCTGATACCGGAGGATATGGAGGCGTTGATGGAGAAAATGAGAAAAATGGCGTAACGGGTTGCGAGTTGCGGGTTGCGAGTTGCGGGTTGCAGGTTACGGGTTGCGAGTTGCGGGTTGCAGGCAAAAAGGGCATAGCGCATAGAGTAGGACAGCGCTCAAAGGAAGGCGCAGGAGAATCAAAAGGGTTGCGAGTTGCGGGTTGCGAGCTGTGATGGATAATTGATAGGTTTATCGAGTTTATTGGGTTTGTTGAGCTGTATCGTGTGCTGGAAAGGTGGAAGTAACGAAGTAGAAGGTTGAGGATATAGGGCTGATTGATATTTTCCGAATTCTAAATATCGCAGACCGAATTCAGATTTCTTTCTTCCGACTTCCCCATTCCGCCTTCCGAATTCCAATTTCTGCCATCTAACCTCTGCTTTCTGTCCTCAAAGACAGCCCTTCTTTGCTAATAGATAACGAGGTCTTTACACCAGGAGTGGTGGGATGAAAAAAACGCAAAGCAATCTGGTAATTCAGCGATTTGTTTCGACAACGGGAAAGAACCAGTATCTGCTCATAAGCTCAGGTGAAGCCGCTGTTATTGATGTTTCAGAATCATATAATGAAATATATAAAATCCTCGACAATATGGAAATTGGACTCAGATACCTGCTTGTTACCCATGCTCATAGGCTCCACCTCAAGGCGTTGCCAGAGCTGAAAAGGAAATATGGCGGGACTTTCTGTCTTCACGAGTACGAATATGAGCTTCTTAAGGAATCAGAGA
>CAMYJP010000516.1 GCA_947258675.1 uncultured Desulfobulbaceae bacterium
TTTCAAGTTAGGGGCTTCGCCCCAATTGGAATGTTGGAATTCTGGCCCACCCTGGCGCGATTAACGTAAAAAACGCCGATTCTGAGGAAATAGATGCCAACTATTTATTAGACGGACACTTTATGGATTCGGTCTGGGCTAGAGAATATTGGAATCATAGGTGTCTATTTTTTAACGATAATCCAAACTATTTTACCAAAGGGGCCGTCATTGTCGAGCCATTGAACCCGATGTGCCCTGAAAAAGGGATTATCATATATCCTGAGGATCTGGCAGCATCGGTGCCGGCGGTCGGAGCATCATTTTCCAGGATTTGGTACGATGGCGGTTTCTGGAAATCAGTTGGGATAGGTAATAAAAAATGATCGGTGCAATTGCCGGAGATATCATCGGTTCTGTCCATGAAGTCAATCCCATCAAGACCACCGACTTTCCCCTGTTCACTGAATACTCACGGTTTACGGATGACACCGTGCTCACAATAGCCACTGCTTATGCTTTGATGAATAATTTGGATTATGCAACGGCCTACCGGCAGTTCGGCCGTGCCTATCCTTGTGCCGGATACGGAGGAACATTTATTAGCTGGCTGAAGTCAGATGAGGCGCCGCCGTATAACAGCTGGGGAAACGGCTCGGCGATGCGAATCAGTCCTATCGGCCTCACCCTTGGATCCATGCAGAATGTTCTGCGCGAGGCTGAAAAAAGCGCGGCCGTGACCCACAATCATCCGGAAGGGATCAAAGGCGCCCAGGCCACCGCATTGGCTGTCTTCATGGGGCACCAAGGTAAATCAAAAGATGATATCCACCGGGCAATCAGTGATAAGTTTGACTACAACCTCGATCGAAGCATTGATGAAATCCGCCCGGGCTATTTTTTTGATATTTCCTGTCAGGGTTCTGTTCCGGAAGCAATCATTGCTTTTCTTCAGTCCGATGATGTCGAAAGTGCCATCCGGCTGGCAGTGTCCCTGGGCGGCGACAGTGATACCCAGGCCTGCATTGCCGGCGCCATCGCCCATGCCTTTTACAGAGAATTCCCCCAAGAAATCGAAAAAGAAGTCAGAAGCAGGCTACCCCGCGAATTTTTAAACGTTTTAGATGAATTCTTGAATAAATGTATCAAGTGCATGGAATGTGTTCGAATTTGTCAAAGTAATGGCAGGTGTTTGCAGCCTGATAGTATTCATGATGATGTACTGCAGCTTTGGGCTCCTATTGCAGTAATGCGTGAAGGTTATTGTGAATACAATTGTAATTTATGTGGTGAGGTTTGCCCAACAGAAGCAATTTTACCTTTGCCTATTGAACAAAAAAAGAAAACTCCTATGGGTCTGGCTTATTTTGATAAAAATCTGTGTATTCCATTCGCTCTAAACAAAGATTGTATTGTGTGCGAAGAACATTGTCCGACACCCGATAAAGCTATCAAATTTGAAATTAAAGATGTTCTGCAAACTGATGGGTCTGTTAAAAAAGTAAAATATCCTTATGTTATTCGTGAATTATGTATCGGTTGTGGAATTTGCGAACATAAATGCCCTCTCCCGGGAGAGCCGGGAATTTTTGTTACTTCCGAAAATGAACTCCGACCAGTAGTATAATCTCATTTTTTTTTGGATTCATTACAAAATCATGATATATTATTTACAGAAATGTTGATTTTAAAAACAGATTCTGAATTCTTTCCTGCATGAAATAATTAATTATTGATCCTGATTCTCAAATTTGACTTTTTTGGAAACGAAGAAATTATCTCTATAATTTTTTCAAATATGCACCAAATATGCACCAAATATTTCAAAATATGTGAAAGGAGGATTTTAATAATTCTTTAATCAATTAATAACCAAACCATTTGGAGGTCACATGCCAGGAATCCGCTTAATTCAAACATGCCTGATACTAATATTATTTTTATGTATGGGGTGCTCACAGCAGGACGCTGGTAAAATGCCTGTTACAACAAAATCTGATCAAGCGAAAGCACATTTTCTTAAGGGACGAGAATTATTTGACAAACTTCGCTTACAAGAGTCATTAGAGCATTTCGAAAAAGCCATAGCAGAAGATCAGGAATTTGGAATGGCTTATTTTTATTTCTCTCAAGCACAACCCAGTGCAAAAGGATTTTTTGAAGAATTGGATAATGCTTTACTTTGTGTTGACAAAATTTCTGAATCTGAAAGCAATCTTATCTTGGGTTTGCAAGCAGCAATAAATGGTAATCCTATGTTACAACGGGAGTATTATCAAAAAAATGTTGATGCATTTCCAACTGATGAGAGGATGTTAACATTATTGGCTACAAATTATTTTGGCCAGCAGGAATATCAGAATGCAGTAGATTTGTATAATAAAGCAGTAGAAATTAACTCAGATTTTTCCCCCGCATACAATCAATTAGGATA
>CAMYJP010000517.1 GCA_947258675.1 uncultured Desulfobulbaceae bacterium
GCAATGGCAACGAGTTCATCAATACGGTTTGAGTGATCTGGACAGCAGGCAATGCCGATACTTACCGTTTTCTTGAATGGGGGAACATCATCGAATTTAAAGGTGTAATTTGCCATCCTCTTTCGTATCCGATTGGCAATGAGACCGGCGGCCTGGATGTCTACCCTGGGCAGCAGAACGACAAACTCCTCTCCTCCATATCGGCAGGGAATATCTTCATGCCTGAGCACCTGCCGCATCAGTTCGGAAAATTTCATTAAAACTTTATCGCCTACCGGATGACCATGCTTGTCATTGACCTCTTTAAAATGATCCAGATCAATCATCAGGACACCGAATTTCTCACCGACTTGATGAAACCTGTCTTCAAATTCTTTGCTTCTGGTCTCGAAAAATCCTTTGGTATACAAAGTTGTCAGGTCATCTGTGGTGGCGAGGTTGTAGAGCCTGGCATTGGCAAAAGAAACCGCAATATGATTGGTGAGATCCGGTAGGAGTTTTTTCTCGGAGATGGAAAAATATTGGGGTTTGGCTTTCATCACATAAATCAGACCCAACTGAATCTGATTAAACTCCAAAGGAATCAAAACCCTGGTATCATCATCTGTAAAAATCGGGACGGAAAACTCTCCACGGAGCCACTGTTCCAGATCTTCCCTGGTAATAGCACTGTGGGGTGGGGCTTCCTTCTCCAGTGAAAAAACACGGTGATAGTTGCGTCTGTCCCCTTTCTCTTTCCAGGTAACCTCAAAACGCCGACCCTGTTTTTCTACAGGAAAACAGAGAATTACATTTTCCGCTTCCACTATTTCAAAAAGCAGATCCACCAGGATTATCTTTATCTTTTTCCAATCAATGGTTTCACTCATCCTTTTGACAATGGTATACAGCGTATCAATCTCATTGGTTTTCGTCTTGATCTCACCCAGATATCTCCCCAGGGCCCGGATCATTACATTGAAAGAATCAGCCATCTCGGCAAATTCACCGCCGCCCTTTACATCCACCCAGGTCTTGAAGTCGCCGCTTTCCACTTTTTTAATTCCTTCCATGAATGCCTGCACAGGTGTGGAAACAAAACGGGTGATAATAAAGGAGATCAAGGCGATGATAGCGATAAAAGTAAACAGACCTGTCACGATGATGCGCACAGATACTGTTTTCAGTATTTCGTAGGTTTCGACAAGAGAGTAGTCAATAACAAGAATGCCAAGTATTTTTTGAACAGCCGAATGGCAATCATGGCAGGCAGGTTTATTTTCGATAGGGACAACGGTTCGTAAGATGGGAGAGGCCAGAGGCGTGGAAAGCACAACTGCTTTTTCTGTGAGGTTCCCCTTGTCAGCATGGCAAATCAGGCATGTTTCATCTTTTTCTTTAACTGATATCCTGCCGATAAGCGGTGTTTCGCTTGAGTTGACGATGAGGCCTTCTTTATCGATAAGGCTTATCACCTGGAGAGAATCTGTTTTAGCAATCTCTTCCAGGCTGCTCTGCACGGCATCTCTATTGTTTTGCAGCATGGCATACTGCAGGCCAGCTACAATCGTGTGCCCAGTTCGCAATGCTTTTTCATGATGAAGGGTAAGAAGTTTTCCCTGTTGGTATTTCCACATCCCGAAGAGGGCGGCCCCCATGCTCAACGTCAAGACCAACAGAAGGCTGGCGATGATCTTAAACCTGAGGTTGGAAGATTGATACGAGGGAAAATTCACTGCCTATTCCTCTTCGAATTATATGGACCGAACGGGATCCTGTGCTGTGCTCTATCTCATTATTTTATCGGCATCTCTCCTTAAAAAATGAAGCTTTTCATTCATTCTTGCCATTTCGTTCATGATTGACTTTCTGTCAGCGGTACCACATAATCCACCCTTGAACCTTCCGGAAAGGCAGATACGATTTTTCCGTCGGATTTTTCAGCAGCTATTTCGGGCACTGCAAAGGCGGCTTTTTTGTCATAAAAGGTGTTCGGTTCGATGCTGAAACCATTTGCCAGTCTTTTCTCCTCTTTCTGCATGGCATGATAAAGATATCTGCCAACCACCGGCGCAACAAGCCTTGTCGCTATCCCGAAACTCTTGTAGAGATCTATAAGAACTGCGGCTATCTGCCCGGACTTCCGTTTATCATTACGATACCATTTCAACATGGCCCAAACAGCCCCGGCGTATGTGGACCGAAGCGGCTTCACTTCCCTGGCATAGCGATCCCGAATGCATGGATCTGGACAGTTTTTATAACGATGCCAGCCTTGCAGCAGGACTCGTATCATACGGAACAGACTGGGACCGTTTATCTCAAAATCCCGATTAAATGCCTCGATGAGCAGTTCTTCCTCCTGATTGTCTCTGATATGCGGATGGCGATGATTGAAACGGAATTGACCATGGGCATCGGCAAGGGAAATCT
>CAMYJP010000518.1 GCA_947258675.1 uncultured Desulfobulbaceae bacterium
TATCTTGCTGGTTATTGCCGCGAGAAAAAACGTGATAAAGTGCACCTTCATATTCAATTCTCCAGGGGCGTGCCATACGTTTTTTATATCAAATCGGAAGCATCCTCGTCAACTTATAATCACTGATCAAGCCCTGACCCCATATTTTCTTTTCTGATCAAGCCCTGACCCCATATTTTTATTCAACCTTGGGAACGCCAAAAGAGTCATAGGACCAAGTTAATATTCCATCTGGGCGGAAGTCAATAATTTGTATTTTGTAGTAAGGACCAGATCCCATGCCACGGGACACGACAACAAATTCCTTCTCGGGATCAGTGTCCAGTTGATAAAAGCCACCTGTGATCCGAGTAGCCCCCCAAACCTTTACTCTAACGATCTGGGAACTTTCGTCACTGCCTTGCGAAGCGATGACCCAGCCGTCTTTAATCCGAGCGGAAACCTTTTCCCCGGCATGGCCAAGATTAGGTGTCACCGCCAAAATCAAAAGGAAGGCTAAAATTTTTGTTAATTGTTTAATAGTCGATAACGCCGCCAGTGAGCAGCGGCCAAAATAATAGGCAAGCTTGCACGGCCTTAACGGTAAACCGCTATCTTCACGCCGTCTGCTCCAGTGGCTTTGATATGTTTTTAATCTGAAAATTCATTAAGAAGTTTATCAAGAGACTCCTCGCCCTGTATTTCTCCATTGCTTCGAAAAATCTCTATTTCAAGATTATCGTCTGCAAAAAATTCGATTTCCCATTTTGCTCCCGGAACATGTGCAGTAACCATTACTGCATCATCTCGATTATGTTCTATTGTATAGGCAATTTTGCCTTCTTCGAATTTACAAAGAAAGTTTAGAAACTTTTTCATTGTGTTCATATTAGATATCTTTTTGGCCTTCCACGAATTTAAAAATTTCAATAAAGAGACATATCACCGGGGCTGAGCAGCGCCGCCACCATAAGTTGGAACTACTCAGGCATTCCCGAAAAACCGCGATTTTCTCGGCGTCTGCTCCAGCCCTTTGTTATAAAGATTTATATTAATCCAATGAATAATCCCACAATTAAAATTAGCCAGTAAAAACCAGAGTCACTAAACATATCTAATAAATAAAAATAAGCTGTTGATAGAGCGAAACCGATTGCAGTAGCGATTAATACAGCAGTAATTGAATCGCCAAATATAAGGCCAAAGATAAATATAAGAAAAGCATATATTGCTGAACAATAAATTGGTTTACCAGTAACTCTGAGCAGCTGTAATAAGGCTATAAGTATTATGATATTTACCATATTATTCTTTATAACGAAGAAGTCAGGGACAGCCAGGGCTAACACTAACCCCAATAAAAACAATTAATTATCAATAGGCCAACATCTTCCAAAATCGGCTCGACCCTGGCTGTTACCTGAACTGACGGGTTAGGGAAAATGCCCCAATTCGCGTAGATTACTATCATTAAAATTCAATAATATTTGTATTTTTTTGAAATATCAAAGTCCACGACTAGCTCCACCATCGACAAGAAGGTTTATACCCGTCACATAACTCGCCCGCTCAGAACATAAAAAAGTTACTGTATCTGCGAATTCTTCAGGGTATCCAAACCTCCCCAGAGGAATCCGGTCAAGCGCCCTTTCACGGTCATCCTTGGAAAAATAATGGTCATTCTGTGGTGACTCGATTAACCCCGGCGAGATGCAGTTGACGAGGATGTTATCCGATGCTAGTTCTCGAGATAGGGTCTTAGAAAAACTAACCAAACCAGACTTGACCACATTAGACGCCATGAGCTCATCACTTGGCTCTTTACCAGACAGTGCAGAGATATTGATAATACGACCCCATTTCTGATTTTGCATATACGGCACTACGTTTATGGAGGTATATATAGCACTCATCAGGTTGATTTCAAAGGCTTGCTGCCACTGACTTTGATCCAGTGACATAAACATTCCACGCGTTGCCTGTCCAACGTTATTTATCAGTATGTGTATTGTTTTAGTCTCAGCAATAACTTTTTCTACAAAATGCTTGACAGTATCAGCATGGGTCATGTCACCTGTAAACGTTAGGATACTCGACCCTGTAGCGGCCTCAATTTCTTTAGCGGTTTGTCTTAATACGGCTTGGCGTCGCCCTGAAATAGCCACCCTGACACCTTCGTTTGCAAGGCTAAGAGCTATAGCTTTGCCTAGACCTTCACTGGCGCCCGTAACGATAGCGACCTTGTTGTCAAGATCAAGTTTCATTTGTATGAATGACACCTATATGAATTGATTGTAAGGAATGTCCCTAACGGGCTGGCTGAGGGGAGCGCGTTTTTTCGCGCTTCCCTCTCCAGCCAGATGTTATGCGTTCTATTCTAATTTTATCGGCCGCTTTATCTAATTGGCCCATAAAAGTATTATAATC
>CAMYJP010000519.1 GCA_947258675.1 uncultured Desulfobulbaceae bacterium
TTAAATTTGTAGAAAAGATTGCTGATACTGACAGTACTGTTCTGATAACAGGTGAAAGCGGTACAGGTAAGGAACTGATCGCAAAGAATATTCACTATAACAGTTACAGGGCAGGGAAACCCTTTGTACCGTTGAATTGTGCTGCCATTCCCAAGGATATCCTGGAATCGGAACTGTTCGGCCATGAAAAAGGAGCTTTTACAGGAGCTGTTACTACGAGGATAGGCAGGTTTGAACTTGCGAATCAGGGAACCCTGCTCCTTGATGAGATAGGAGAGCTTGCTCCCGGGCTGCAGGTAAAACTGTTACGGGTACTTCAGGAAAAAGAATTTGAAAGGGTAGGCAGCATAAAGACGATTAAAACTGATGCAAGGATCATTGCCGCAACCAACAGGAACCTCGAACAGGCTGTTGCTGATGGGGATTTCAGGGAGGACCTGTATTACAGGCTGAATGTTATTCCCCTGAAGCTCCCGCCTCTCAGGAAAATGAAAGAAGATATCCCTTTGATGATTGATCATTTCATAACGCATATGTCTAAACGGAAGGGAATGTCTGTACCGACCATTACTAAAGATACATTGAAGTGCCTGACTGGTTACAATTGGCCGGGAAATGTCAGGGAACTTGAGAATCTTATTGAGAGACTGATTATTTTAAATGACGACGGAGTTGTTAATCCGGCTGATCTTCCTGAAAGAATCCAGGCAAAAACACCTGTGGGAAGTGCATCAGGCAAAGATACATTATCACCGGAAGGCGTTGATCTTAATATCATGCTGGACGAAATTGAAAACAATATGATTATCCAGGCCCTGGAGATCTCCAGAGGCGTCAAGAGCAAAGCAGCAAATCTGCTCGGCCTTAATAGAACTACGCTTATAGAGAAAATGAAGAAAAAAGCTATCGAATTTAACGCTTCCTGATAACCCGTCATCCTTCGTTATTAATGTCATAATAATGACACTTCTTTAAAGTAAATCCATTTAAAATCAAATAGATAGATTTGGCATGCTTATTGCTTTTTCGAAGGCATGACTAACATTCCGAAATTCATCATTCTTGTCATCTCAGTAGTGATGATTCATTCGTTTGCTGCAGATGCGGCAAAACCGGAACAGAATGTCCCGGATTTGGATCTGAGATATGGTCGGCACAATGATTACATAAGGGTCGTCCTCGAAGGACCTCATGACATCATAACAAAAAGTCAGGTCAATGAAAAAGACAGGAATGTCCAGGTTACTTTTTCCAATGCTGAATTCTCTCTCAAAGACAGGGACCTGCCAATAAAATACAGAAAAGATAATCATACACTGATATTTGAACAGATCAATTTTATTTCAATAAAGAAGCGTACGATGTCAGACCCAAGCCGCCTGGTAATAGATTTTTATACAAAGAGAATAAGAAAGGTGAAGAATAAAACCAAAAGTACGGGCAACAAAACTACAGAAGCGATGAATAAGGAACATGACAAGCCGGATCTGAAAGAGGGCAAGAAGACAGAAATCACCAGTCCGGTTAATGCGAAAAAAGAGAATCCTGAAAAAACAATTGCAGAACAACAGCCTTCTGAACCTGAATATGACAAACCAAAACAGAAAAAGCCTGAAATAAAAGAAGTCCATAACAATATACCTGCAGAGAATAACACCGAAGAAGCAGGCGGAGAAACCGTCACCTCTCAGAATGTTGATAAAAACATTACAGGAAAAATTAAAACAGCCAAAAGAAATAATAAGGATTTTGTTCCGCCTCAATATAAAAAATTATGGACCCTTCTGGAGACGGGTAATCATTATGGATTATTAACAGCCCTTCCGGAATATAAGCCTGAGGGCGTCCGGTCAGTTGCTGTTTATCATTATATGTATGGTGCTGCAAGTTATGGAGCAAAAAAATATCTCGATGCCATTAAACACCTGAGACTGGCATATATTTATGCATCAAACCGGATATTAAAAGAGAAGGCCCTTTCACTGAGAGCGAAGACATATATGGATACAGGTTTTCTGCAGGAGGCAAGCGCTGACTATAAGATGTTAATTGAAAGTTTTCCTGCATCAACAAAAATAAGAAAAGCCCATCTGGGATTTGCAGACAGTCTTTCAAAGCTTGGTCTCTATAGCAAGGCAGTTAAAGAATATGACAAAGCAGGGAACGCTGCAGAAGTACTCTATAGCAAGGCCAATGCACTGCAGCGCCTGGAAAGAGTAAAAGATGCGAAAACAATATATGACAAAGCCCATCTTGCAGATGAAAAATATCCTGAGAGGTCAGGAGAGACATATTATCTTATTGGTGAAAATATGAGAATGATCGGAGATCTGTAAAACGCGGAAAAGCATCTCTCAAGAATTATTGCCGGCCCATTCCTGGATAGTGCAAAAGTAAGCCGGGGTC
>CAMYJP010000520.1 GCA_947258675.1 uncultured Desulfobulbaceae bacterium
ATTTTATCGGCATCGCTATCGCTGTTTTCGTTACCCGGTGGTTTTTCTAGGAGATAAAGGATTTCAAGAATTATCCTGACAGCGGCTTCTCATCCGCAGATTTAAGCCTTAAACTCATAGCCTCAAGACTTTATAAGTCGAGAAATACTGTAAATCTGTGGATGAGAGCTTTCAGGCTTTTGATCCGCAGATTACGCTGATGAGCGCAGATTTTAGAACCAAGGGCTTAAGGGTTTAATCCGCGAAAATCCGTGAAATCTGCGGATAAAAAAGGTCCTAGCTAGTCAATTTGCTCTAAGAGGTTTAAATATGTGCAGAGTACTGGGGATCACCCATTTCGACTATAAACAGCACCAGCAAATCGTGGCCCGCTTTTTCGAACTGGCGCGCACCGGTGTGGTCATGGCCGAAGATCCGCCCGGACACGAGGATGGCTGGGGGCTAGCCTTCTACCAACAGGGGGAACTCGTCGTTCATAAAAGCGGCGTCAATCTCCTTGATGAGACCGACAAAATTATCGAGATATTAAGCACGGTGCAGACTTCGCCACTGATGATTCTGCATTTGCGCAAATCGGCCTGGGCGGATACCTCCAATACCCGGCACGCCCACCCTTTCCACCTTGATAACAACGTGTTTTTTCATAACGGCGTGGTCTACGACTATCAGGGCCTGATTCCCGACATAAACCAACCGGGTCTCGGTGCCGATGCCCGCGATACGGAGGTGTTCTTCTATCATGTCATGAGTGGCGCGGCTCGGGATCTGGGGCTGGCTTTCCTGGATACGGCAGCGCTTATCAAGCGAAAACACAAATTTTCGGCGCTGAACTGCCTGTTCAGCGATGGCGTGAAACTTTACGCTTATCGTGATTACGCAAAGGAAGCCGACTACTACTCGCTCTACAAAGCGTTCGCGGAAAACTCCTGGTTTGTTTCATCCGAGCCCCTGGATGAAAACCTCCGCTGGGAGATGATGGCGAAAGAAGAATTTTTGGCGATCGATCTGGTAGACATGGCCTGAACAGGCCTGAACCCGGGGTATGTATGGTATCCTTGGTATGTCCCTCCAATGGAGAAGCTGTGAAATCTTCTATTAAATACATATCTGCAGTCTCTTGCCTGCTGGCCATGCTGCTCGTATCTACCCCTGCCCTTGCTATCGGGTTTGATGTGTGGAATACAGGCATGACGTTGTCGGAAATAGTAGAGACAGCAAGAGTCAACAACATCCCCCTGACCAAGACTGGTGTCATCTCCAAAGATAGCGGTTTTAATCAAAGGTACATCAATGAGTACTTCTGGAAGGCTGCTTCGGTTGGATATTTAACAAAGCTATTGGGAGTTGATTCAACGGTCACCATGAAAATCTCTCCTGAGCAACCAAGGATACTCTATGAGATAGAAATCATGATGGCCGGAGCAATAAACAAAAAAAAGCTCTATCCAGAGCTAATCAACATGCTCACCGAGAAATACGGCCCTCCCAACGAGACCAAACGCAGCCTGAAGAAAGCCTATCAGTGGACTCCCGATGACACCTATCAAATCATGCTGAAACTCTTCTCTGCCCCGATCCTTACCTACACAGATCTATCTTACAAAAAAACTCAGAGTGGCTACCGGTACCAGAATGAGAGAGATGGGCAAATTAAGAAGGACGCTGATAAGTTTTAAACCTGAATCCTTAAAGAACAAAATCCAAAAGGGCGGAGCAACGTCCGCAACGTTTTTGACCATTCTTCTGTTTGGTAAAACCACCCTCGACCAGCGTCCGACAAATCGGCAAAGCCTTACTCCTCACCAAAAAATGAAACGGCGAGTACTGCCCGCGCCACCCGATTCTCTCTCTCTGCTTTTTCTGAGCTACCGATCTTGGTGTCAGCCCCTCCACCAGCCTGGCCTTTTCGAGGCCCCGGTCTAGGCACAACAGTATGTAAGTTCCGACTCTCAGGCACTTCGAGTTTTATTTCGGTGACCTCTTCGGCAGCAGTCAAAACCTCGTCGTCAGTGCTAATTCGCCCTTCGTCAAGAGCAAAATCTCCATATTCGGCAAGTCCAACTTTATTCAGTAAATCGGAGAGACTATTCCTGCCTATCTCCTGAGAAATTTCTTCAGCTTCATTTTTTACAACTTCATTGCTCAGCTCCTCGTGCAATTCATCAGCAAGAACGGAATAGTTGCCAACAATATATACATCGGGAGTTATTGAACCTGTTTCAAAACCGACCTGGAGCTTTTCCCTCTGATCGAGCAGCTCAACAGACTTGCTCTCAGTAAACCACTTAACGGCAGCCAATCCAGTAAATCGGCGTTTAAGGTTCTCATACCTGCCGAGTCGATCCAGGGCAAGAATATAATGCTCGAACATAAAGAACACGATAATCATCGTAAATCCGATAAG
>CAMYJP010000521.1 GCA_947258675.1 uncultured Desulfobulbaceae bacterium
ACATGTGGTCGGCAAAGTACTGCCCGAATCCCAGAGAATGTTCATCCGGCTTTACATACAACTGGTCTATAGCCGCTTTCTCAACCAGGATATCCATTAAATCCACTCCTTAATCACCCTTCTTTTTCCTTCCCTTTTCCAGCAAATTGTAGTCAATATAATTGGTCGATCAGACATTTAATTTGTGGCCAACAATAACATGGAAACCGGAATAAGCCTATAGCCACGGGGGGATAAATTGCAACTTTATTGTTAACACAGGTTCGGGCGCCTGTTTTTACATGATCTATATAAACTGGGATTTTAGGCCCTATGTCAGAAACATCGGAGTTTATGCCCATTATTAAGGGTGAAAAAACGTAGATGTTGTGAACAGCTCGAATAATCCCTGGTTCGGTTATTTGAACCGTACAGGGTCTAATTTCCGGTTCACAGGATTAGGTCCTGGATTCTTTTTCATACTCGCTCGGAGTCTATCACTTACCTGACGGGTACTCTTTCAGTACCCCCTTTAGGAGTATAAATACCATCGCAAAAATATCCTCTCAGGTATTATGAAAATTGTGAACAGTGCATTTTATACAGACCACGAAAGGTGACAGGCAATGGGGAATACCGACCAGTCAAAAACAAGCAACAACACAACTGAAACCAGAGAACCCGGATCAGAAAATTACCAAGCACCCAGCCCGATGGTCTTGAAATATTTCCTTATCCTTTTTGCTATCACCATTCTCCTTCTCGGCAGATTGTTATGGCCGTTTGTCTCGATCCTTATCCTCTCTTTTATCCTGGTTGGCATCTCTAAACCGTTTTTTGGTTTGTTGACAAACAAATTTTCGCCCGCCTTTGCGTCACTGTTGACCTGTGCGCTCATAGTCATCCTGGTTTTCGTTCCCCTGGTTTTTTTCATCGGCGCCCTTTCCAAGGAAGCGTTCAGTCTTTACCAGCTCGGCAAGACGGCAAACTTTGACATCGGCCTGAAGATGAAGGAATTGCTCGAGGAAAGTACCCTTGTTGTCCGGGCCCAGGAAATGCTCGCCGGTTTCGGAATAAGCCTTGAACCGGAAGGATTGAATAAAGAGTTGGCAGAAGTAACCAAGGTCGTTGGCTTGTTTCTCTATAATCAGGCCAGTGCCTGGGCTGAGAATATCATGAGTTTTATGTTCAACTTTTTCATGATGATTCTGGACATCTTTTTTTTACTGATTGACAATGAACGGCTGGTAAATTTCGTGCTCAGGCTTTCACCGCTCCCGGATGACCAGGAACGCCATTTGATTGTCAAATTTAAAGAAATAGCCGGCGCCATACTGGTGGGGAACGGGGTCTGCGGCATCATTCAAGGATTATTGGGGGGGATTGCCTTTTCGATTTTCGGATTAGGCTCACCGATCCTGTGGGGCGGGATCATGGTAATTCTGGCGTTTCTCCCGATCTTCGGCATTGGGCTGGTCCTGATCCCGGCCGCGTTTCTCCTTTTTATCAAAGGAAAAATCGGTTCCGCCGTATTTTTTCTGATCTTTTATGCTGTTCTTTCATTCTCGGTGGAATATCTGCTCAAGCCTAAACTGGTTGGGGAACAAGTAAAAATGCATACCCTGCTCGTTTTCCTCTCCATCCTTGGCGGCCTCAGCGTCTTCGGAGTGCTGGGAATTATCTACGGACCTTTGATCGTCACCGCTTTTCTCACCTTATCCGAAATTTACCTGGTTGATTACGACCACTTTATTAAAACCGGAAATTGGCCGACCTGTCCGGGAGAATGATGTAACAGCCAGTACCGGCTCATTTCTTGACACCGGCTCCAAATACCTTTTTCAAAGAAATGTAGTTAATACTAATTTCGTCCTGATATTATTCTGTTTTTTTCTAAAAATTTTCATCAGGAAATTAGTTGGACAGCACTGTAAGTTCATGAAACAATCACCAAACTCCATCCTCTTTAGTTTATTGAGTATCTCGTCGATAGAAATGAATTATTTTAAATATTTTCACTGAATTCTATTTTATCGGATATTCACCAAAGCAATCCAAACACATAAAGTGAGCAGCCATTTTGCACAAAATGGAGAAAGAAGGGAAGATGAAAAAAGGAAAAGCAGAGCCTCTTTTTCACAAGCGGAGATTGAACGTTTTTCTAATTTCTCGGGAGAGAGGAACATGTCGATGTTAAATCCCTCGGAGATAATCAGAAATAAGCTTCTGCAGGTAAATCCCTGGATCCTGCTGCTCGTCATCGTCACCTCTTCCGAATTTTTTACCGCCATCATGTCGTTGCCCCTCGGCTACCTTTGGTGGGGGCGGTTTGACCTGGATCTGTTCCAGATCGCCGCCATAATCGCCGCGGCCGTCTCCGTCATCGTCGGTGGCGCCACTATATACTTCATCCAGCTATT
>CAMYJP010000522.1 GCA_947258675.1 uncultured Desulfobulbaceae bacterium
TCCTGTCATAGAATGCTTAATTATCTCCATTATCTTTTGACCGTCCGCTGAATCCTTAAGAGAATACAGTGCCAGGCGAATTTTTTTTATTTTTTCTGCTGACAGGGGATTGCTTGCAACAAACAGGTGTTCCGAAATAGGCCTGGTTCTCATAAGTTCTCTCAATCCACGCTCTTTATATTTATAAAAAACCTCTTCCTTTAACGCACCTGCATCAAAGGCCCCGGTAAGCACTCCTAAAGAAACGTTATGATGATTTTTCATAAACTCATGACCGGCAAGATTTTCGGTGGTCACCCCATTTTTCCATAACAGATATCTCGGCACCAGGTGACTCATTGTTGAATTTGGATCACCAAAAACAAATCGCCTGCCGATTAAATCCTTGAGCATTAACAGAGAACTGTCTTCCCTGACAACAATGATGCCTTGAAACGTTGGCTTGCCATGTACCTGTAAACGTGCCAGAAGAACCTTTTCCCCATAGATATCAGTCATTTTGACGTAACTTGCCGGCCCCATATATGCGATATCAACCTTATTCTCCCCCATTCTCACAATGTGCTCCTGATAGTCTTTTGAAATGCTTATCGATATTGATTGATCCAGTTCTTTGCTCAGGTAATTTACCAACGGGGCAAACTTCTTGACCAGTTCAGTGGCAGGCAGATAGGGATGTACGGCAAATACCAGTGGTTCAGCGGCATCCACGGTATTACTAAACAACAGGACAAAGATGCAACAAAATATTTTCGCTAACCTGGACATGTACCTCCCAGCGGAAAAACGCAGGCATTGACTGCAATTCGGCATCATGTCTGCTGTTGATTTCAGTAGGGGCGGGTTTAAAACCCGCCCCTACATAATCATATATCTTATACAATTTTATATAAATAGTTCATTAATATTGTCATGCCGTCTCTCATACTGAAATCTTCGAGGAATTCATTGATTAAATAAATTGAGATACTAATCAGCCCTTTATCATATTTGCTTTTTTAGAGGCATTTCTTTTACTCTAAAAAACAAGACAATTGGAAGAATCTAAAGATTCTCGGTCAATAACAAGGAGGATTTTAAATGGTAACAATAACTGATGTAGCAGCAGAAAAAACTAAAGAAATACTAGCTGCTGAAGGAAAAACTGAGTGGGGACTCAGGTTTTACACTGCGGGCAGCGGTTGCTGCGGACCTTCATTTGGGATAGACCTCGTTGAGACACCGGTTGACGGTGACGAAACGGTGGAAAAAGATGGCGCGAAGTTTTTTATCGACAAAGAAGCTCTGGAAAAGCTTAGCGGTAAGACAATCGACTTTGTCGATGACGGCGATAAACAGGGATTTGTCGTCAATGACCCCAATCCGCCATCATGCGGACCAAGCTGCGGATCGTCCTGCGGATCATAAACCAGGATTAATTACACCACCAGCGTAAAGGGGAGCGTAAGTTAGACTTACGCTCCCCTTTTTTTAAGCTTTACCAAAAAAATACTCTTGCCGGATATTTGTCTCTAAGCGGCTTTCTTAAATGTACCATCAAAACCAAGGGCGTTTATCGGGCACACGGCTACACATGATGAACACTTTATGCAGTCGCCGTCTGTCATTAACCCTGATTTATTCTCGTTGGGCTTCAACTGCATTGGACAGACCTTTTCGCATACTTTACAGTCCTTGCAATGCTCACTCACATATAGCGGTTTCTTGCCTGCTGACATCCATTTGCTGATTGTGCCCATGGGACATATCTGGCACCATGCCCTTGGTTTAAAGATTGAACCAAGCGCAATCCCGATAAAGGTTGTGATCGTCAGCACGAGCACAAATGCCTTACCGATCCCGTATGAGTCGCCCCATGCATAATAAATCTGAATGCCCAGCGATCCCATAAGAAGCGACAGAATAACGGTCCTGAACCAGTTTGTCCTAAAAATCCCAGGTATCGGCAGCTTCCTGCTTACTTTATCAAGAAAGAGATCATAAAAGCTCCCCCTCGGGCACATCCAGTCGCACCATGCCCTCCCCTTGTAAAAGGCTATTCCGATTGCACCGAACATGCATATAAGAAGTGAAAACCCCAGTGGCGGATAGAGCCATCCTCCTATGAGTACAGCCGGTAACGCAACCGATGTATATCTCTGCAGCCTGGATCTATTTTCCTTAAACTGTTTAAACATTTTCACTCCTCCTCTTTTTCCATTCCATAAATTCCTTTAAAGTCTTCATGTCGCACTTGCCGGCCTTTTTCTGAAACTGAGAACACTCTTTCAGTGTAGCCATGTCCGCATTGTATGTCCCGTCGGATTTAAGCTGGCCGCGAAGCAAATCCATTACAGCTGTTCTGTCAGCAGCGAGGTCCTTTAATATACTGTAGAACCGCAGCTTGCCCTCCCTT
>CAMYJP010000523.1 GCA_947258675.1 uncultured Desulfobulbaceae bacterium
TATACCAGTACGCAAGTAATACTTTTGAAATCGCATCAATAATTACTACCAGGCAACCATCCTTATGAAAATATGTTCCGTCAAAAATTATATGTCTTGCATGTCTTAAAAGATGCTCAGCGATATTCTTTGGTGGACGTGCCAACCAACAGTTCTTGATCCTTTTTAGCTTGGCTTCACTATGTCCTGATATCTGAGCAATTTGTCTTATTGCATAGCCTTCTTTTACCCATAAATAAAACCAATGTTTCTCGTTTCTTTCTTTTGTATGCTTGTTCTTCCATATAAATGTTTTTCTGCATTTAAGGCAGGCAAAGCGCTGCTTATTTGTTGCACTGAATCCGTATAATTTGATCCTGTTTGAACCACATTTTGGGCACTGTTTTTTTTGCCATTCTCAAACCCTTTTGAAATTGTTTGTATTTGTCAGCTGTTATAATAATTAAATCAAAGGGTTATAAATTACCCAGCAACATTTTTTGACCTTTATACCCGCAATGACAAATAGAAGCTCTTTTTCAACAGCCTGGAAAGATTTGACACCACGGACACGGATTGAACAGCACCTATCCCATCAACTCTTCCCAATGTGATTTTTTCTTTTATGCATAGGGCCGTTATTTCTTCGAGCAAATCCTTCCCATGAGATAATTTCCCGATAAACATTTTTGAAGGCTTAATATTTTTTAGCATGACACTAGTCCCTTCTTCAGTGGCGTCGAATATTTTTTGTGAAATGTGTAGACACCGCCCACTTATGTCCCATAGCGTGACGGTTATCTTAATTGTTTAAAAGCACCTGGTATAGGGAAAAGCCCTATATGCAAGGGATTTTCATTAAGTTTAAATGCTTATCTGCCGATATGAACATGGAAGATGAGGTCATATTAATTGACTATCAAAATATCAAACGCCAAATAAGGAGGAATAAAACATGGCACGAAACAATTCATTAATGAAGAGTATACTCCTGACGGTTATGCTCGCAGTGTCTTTTGTACTGGTCAATCAGATCTCAGCAGAAGAGATAACTGTTGTAGGAACAGGTGACGGCGTAAAAGTACTTCATGCAATCGGAGCTGCCTTTACAGAGCAGAACCCCTCAGTAACCGTCAGTGTTCCCAAGAGCATTGGATCGGGAGGAGGAGTCAAGGCAGTTGGCAATGATAAATTCATGGTGGGAAGGGTAGCACGAGGCATCAAGGACAAGGAAAAGCACTTTGGCCTTACCTATAAACCATATGCAAGGATCCCGATTGTTTTTTTTGTGAATAAAAACGTGGCTATTGACAACCTGACGGCCCAGCAGGTCAATGATATTTACAGTGGAGCCATCACCAACTGGTCAGAAGTTGGCGGACCGGATATGCCCGTCAAGGCCTATATCGTTAAAAAAGGTTCAGCAACAAGAAAGGTCTTCAAAAAGGCAATTCTTGGTGAAGCTGATTACAACGGTACAACCGTAATGATCCCTGATGCCAAGATCGTCACAATGGTTGGAAAAGAAAAGGGATCCATCGGCCAGATCAGTTTTGCATTCATTAAAGGCAAAGATAAGATTAGACCATTGAATGTTGACGGACAGGAAGCAAGCGTTAACAACTCAAGCTACCCGATCACCCGTCCTCTCCACATTGCTACAAAAGGCGCGCCTAGAGGCGACGTAAAGGCGTTCCTTGACTGGGCAGTGTCTCCTGCAGGACAGAAGGTAGTAAAGGAAAGATTCGTAGGTGTTGAATAAAATTTTTCATAATTCAGGTGGAGCAGAAAACGCACACTCCCCTAGCTTTGAGGAGAAATAGATGAATACCAGCTCTCTTAAGTTTAAGACAACGGTTCTTGTAAGTCTTTTTACCGTCTTTGTTTCATTAATCGTCGCTGTTACGTTTTATGTTGTAAATTCACAGTCACATGATGCTTCGGTTATTGAAATAGCAGGCAGGCAGAGACTCCTTATCCATAAAATGATGAAAGGGAGTAGTGATCTGATATCAGCCCTTGAGAGTGAATCCTCAACAGATGAATTGAGAAAGTCTCTGACCAGCACCGCCAATCTCTTTGAGGCAAGTCTGATGGCACTTAAGGACGGTGGTATTACCACGGATACAGATGGTGATAATGCAAGCGATAGATTAGAGGTTCTCGCAGGAACCAACCCTTTAGATCCACTTAGTTTTCCAATTCCAATGCAATATGGGCAAACAAGATCTGGCTCAATTAGTGTTGTAGGTGAGATAGATGCTTTCAGATTTACCGGCACGGCGGGGGATATTGTCACGGTACAGATGAGCGATGGCAGTGGCAGTGGATCGACGATGAACAACTGGATCCGCATTTATGATCCAGCGGGGACAAGGGTTGCGAACACCACGGGTGAGACGCAGGCGACTGCCTC
>CAMYJP010000524.1 GCA_947258675.1 uncultured Desulfobulbaceae bacterium
CATGAATCTCACTGCTTAGAATCGTTAATTGACACTCATGAAAAAAACACCGAGACAACAGTTGAAACTGCGGTAGCCGACAGCAAATACGGCAGCATCGAAAATTATTTGGCCTGCCGGGATCGCGGCATCAAGGCGCATTTTAAATCGCTGGAAGAAACTCAGAAAGGTACCGGCACCAAAAAAGGTATCTTTGCCAAAGAAGCTTTCACCTACCACGCTGAAACTGATACTTTTACCTGTCCGGCCGGACAGAGCCTGAAAAGACGCAAGTTTTTTAAAAAGCGTCAACACTATGAATATATTGCTTCTGCGGGCAAATGTAAAAGATGTCAACTTAAAAAGTAACGTACCAAGGCCAAATCCGGCCGAACCCTCAAGCGCCATATTAGACAAGATGATTTAGATTTTATGCTCAAACAAGCGAGCAGTGCGGAATCTAAAAAGGATATCAAAACCGCCAGCATCTCGGATGGAAGGTCGTCATGGATCACATCCAAAACAACCAGTTGTTTTCTTTGAAGTGCCATTTCGATGAGCAGTGCATCGGAATAGCCCCGCTGACTCCCCCGGATGACAACTTCCTGATAAACGGTAGTTGGTATACCGACCTGACCAAACAGACGATACAATAACTCCAGTTGGCCCAATTTGCCTAGCGCCATTAAAGGACCAGCATTGGAAAAGACCTTCACGCCAGTTCTTCCTCTACCTGGGATGCTGACCAAGCCGGTTCGATGTCTGCTACCCGCGCCTGTCGAATCATGTCGCGCTCAGGTATTCCAGCCAGTTCTGCAGCTCGGCCGAGAGACACTAGGCCGCGTTTATAAAGCAACAAGGCCTCCTGAATTTTGACCTGAGAGAGTCCAAGCAGGAGGAGTTCGCCCAATCTTTCTTTATATGCTTCCAGTTCAGCCAGCCGTTCATCGGTGATTTCGACGGTTGTCTTTGCCATGGGTTGGATCTCCTTTTGAAATTGAAGAATAGGGCATTGGGACCGAATTGTCAACGCACTAGAGTTTGAACGAATCCAAACCTGAATTGGGTGTTTCAAATTTTATACCCTTTGGTCTTGGCTTCAGCTTCGACCCAACAGGGCGGGAAAGCCGATGTCGCAGGTCCGCCTTTGGAGGAATACTGCATCTTCTTCGAGGCGGACGGTAGGCAATCCGCCGAAGGCGGAATTTACTCTTGGACGCCTTGAATCTGCAGCATCCTCGACCCTTGCAACATCAGCGATAAATAACGATTCGCCATTCGGGAATTAGAGATTCTTTGAATACCGAATAGGACTTATGAGTTGGTAGATACCTTTTCTTAATTCCCTTTTTTAATAAGAATAGCGAGATTTGTGCCTTGCTTCCAGCCAGCACCTTTGTTAATGTATAAATGTGTCAGCAGGGGGTGCGTTCAGGGGTCTTACTTCCGGCTTGATCCCAATCCTGGATACATCCCATTTGCCTGCGCTTATGGCGGGAATATTTTTGGCTTGCATTGGATATACGGTTTGTATGAGACACATCTGCAACGAAAGATAGGGGCTCTATGGCATTTTGATTTGGAGGGCATTTGGAAAATTTCAAAAAATTTAAAATTGTTTGGACAGATTATGTCAAGTATAGGGCTGATATAAGAGGATTTGATCTTGAAAAAATTGAAGAAATATTGAGATATTCTGATGAAAGATATTTCGATGTCGTAACGCGCCGGCAAATCGTAATCGGGAGGCATGCTGACCGAGTTGTTATGATCCCCCATGAAAGGAGCGAAAACTTAATAACACCTGTCACAATACATGTGATCAATAGACAACAGATAAAATTTCGGCTAAAAACCGGGAGATTTGTAAATGAATAAACCAAAAATGACATATTTTGCAGAAGACGATACCCTTCATTAGATCATATCGGAGGAAGATGAAGCCGGCAGTGTTGAACTGAGCCCCAATGTTACAGCTGAACTGAATGATAAAGGCGAATTAATTGGAATAGAGATTTTGGATGCAAGCAGTTTTATGCGAGATTCCATTTTGGAAACTGCCCAGGCCAAGGTATTGAATATCCCATTGCCGCCAAACAAACCACTGCATCCAGAAGGATAGAAGTTGGGAATTTCAGCTATGGACGGTGTATGAAAAAAAATCAGGTGACAACGAGCTCTACTGTCTTGCCGTTTTTTTTTAGATTGACCAGTCCCTCTTCACAGATTTTCAAGTAGGGAATCGCCGCACCGGTCAGTGTAATCAAGGTCAGCAAAGGATTGTGGGAGTATAGTGGGACGTCCGTTATATATTTATATTTTTATAACTTGATATGGCCGCAAAAAGGCGCAAAAAGCACAAAAATAAAATTTCAGGGCTTGTAAATTCAATGTGTTACAATGAACAAAAATCG
>CAMYJP010000525.1 GCA_947258675.1 uncultured Desulfobulbaceae bacterium
AGTAAACACAAGTTTTGTCTCGATCCAATATTTCATTTTCTAGCCAGTCAGGAATACTCCAATTATTCATTTTTTATCTTTTTTTATTCTTATAACGTCTTCATCAGTGATGCAGATCTGTAAGGTATTAATATGCTTGAAAACTCTTTTTAAAACTGAAGAAAATCAAAAACTAAATCGATACCGCTGGTCTGCATTCACTGCATGAAATTGTTATTTTATTTTCTTTTTCAGGTGGTGATCAACAAATGAGCTTGGTTTCACAATCTCAATATTTCTGTAGCCCGATACTGCTAAGAGATGCTTATCACCACTCACAATGATTTTTGTTTTGCTTGCTAAGGCACAAGATAAAAACTTATCATCATCTGGATCAGCTGAAACATTAAATGGGAGTTGCGGAGCTTCAACCCACATAGCGTTCACTGTGATAAGATCAAGAAATGTTGAGATATCTACTTCCTTGAATTGTCTTGATAACTCCTTTGCAACCCGCTGATATTCAGCAAATATGTCTTCTGATACAACAATATCAACTTTCCCATTTCCCCAAGCATTGAGAATCTGATATGGCGGCCCACTGAAGAAAATCCCTGATATAAATACATTGGTATCAAGTATGATCTTCACTTTCTCTTTCGTACTTTCTGAATTGCTGCTGTGATATCTGTCTTTTTCATGCCTGCCTTCTTGGCTTGTTTCCGTGCTTCAGATATTAATTGGTCGAACTCATTCATGGAAGGTTGAGTGATTGTTTTTAATATAACCACATCATTTTGCCCTACCACAACAAACTGTGCTCCAGGCTTCAATCCCAGTCGTTTTCTAATATCCTCGGGTATAACAATTTGTCCCTTGGAAGACATTTTTGTTGTTGCTAATGGTGCCATTTTAGTCTCCTGTTCATATGTTATTCTTACTAGTAAGATTATAACATATATTGAACAATTGCACAGTCGCTATTAAATGTCGTCATTTTTTTGAAGATAACGCAGAGGTCATGGATGCGTACCCTTGAGCACGTCATCATGCCTTTAAACTAATTTGCATATCTTAAAACAACCACACCCTAAATCGACATTGCTGGTACGCATTCCAATGCACTGTCAGGTTATGTTTTTATTATTACAAGTAGTTAAGAAACAATGTGCTTATCCTTTAATAAATTCTTTCCTGGTAAAAATTAACGGTAAGATAATTACCACAAATAAAATAATATTAAGTGCAATATTAGGATAAACTAAATAATAAATTGAATAGGAAGTATCTATGACAAACCATAATATTGACCCAGCAACAATAGCGTTCCATGACCATTTCTCTCTTTGTCTAAATGGGTAGCGAGCAATAAAAATGAAGAAAACTCCCCAGCCCGATACAACTGCTCCGAGCACACCAAAATTCCATATTTGAAATTTCTCTATTTCCGTGGTTATACTTTCTGCTCCCCAAAATATCGGATTATATTGTTTGTCACTCAATTCGAAAAACAAAGTTAATTTTGAAAATGCCATAATAATTCCTAAAACAGTAATCACACAGCTAACAACCAGAAGCCATCTTTGCCAAAACCTGAACTTGTTCATAACTCCCCTTTTTTAATACATAACGCAAAATTCTCTGATGCCTGCCATAAATGGCATCAACATGTTTCAAAGACCTTTAGCAGAACATAAACCAATAATAAGCAAACCGTCACTGCTGGCAGGCATTCAGAGCAATGCCAGGTTAGCTTCTCATTCGCTATATGTTGTCTTGGTAATAACTTGTGATTTCACTTGAATCCAATACTTTAAAATAAAAATATACTTCATCCAATGATCCAAAGAATTGGTCTTGGACCGTTATCCCTCCGAATACCCTATAGTTTTGACCAAGTTGATTATAAATATAAGACTCAAATGTAGTAATAATACTGTCTTCTAGAATAATTGATCCGTTAAAATATATTTTTAGTGCATCACCGTTATAAGTGACAGCTATATGAAACCACTCATTAGGTATTATTTCTAAAGTTTCTGTTTGAAATTCTATTGCTCCTTGCTGTGATGGAACAGCAAAACTTATCGCATCGTTTATCAAAGAAATACCAAAGTTTCTGATTGGATATGCAAACTCTCCTGAAGTCCAACTGCCAAACAACTGCTCTCTAATTGTTATATTGTGATCTGTTCGTACCCATGCCATGAACGTTATGCCATTAGAGAAATCTACTTCTCTGTAAGGAATGTCTACGTTTGATCCGATACCTAAGAATTTAAGTCCTTTACCAATTTTTCCTGCAACTCTTGATACTGACTCAGCATCTGCATCAAATCCATTGCCTCTTTGATCTATAATTGTTGCTCCTTCTTCATCGAAACTGTAGTGAAACCCCAGTTGATTATTTAC
>CAMYJP010000526.1 GCA_947258675.1 uncultured Desulfobulbaceae bacterium
AAAAAGATTAATAGAAGATTGATGACTATTCTGTTTATTTTATGTGGCTTTTTGTTAAATCGCATTTGCCATTGGCACCAAACCGGAACTCTACATCAGAACTGACAACCAAATAGGAAAACTTAGGAGTACCATCAATTATCCCATCATGTCAGATAAGCAAAAAAAACGCCATGTTATAAACAATCCTGGCTTTTTTTATTTTATTCATAAAATCAATATGGTTAACCATGTTAAAAACCCAAAGAACTCGTCTCTGGCTGGGTAAAAATTACTCAGCCAGAGAATAAAATTGAACAATATTCTTCAGACATTATAGAATAATGTTCACAATAAAGTCGCCAAAAAAAAAGAACGGGACCACTAAAGCCACGATCAAGGAAAAATGGCATTTAAAAAGGAGATATTTCATTGATCTTTAATAAACTCCATCCCATGGTCGCGATATGTATTGCCTGTGCGGTCATTTGGTTCATAAAAGATGACATACGTTTTGCCCTCTATGTGAAAAACATGAGCAAGTCAACGGAAGTTGCAGGCGTAATATTAAATATGCAGAAAAAAGGGGGGAAATATCGCACTGATTATCAGGTTGAATTCACAACCCCAGACAAGGAGTGCTCCGGGATGGGCAGTGTATCACAAGAGCGGTTTGGAGAATTACAAACTGGAGGGCCGGTCAGAGTTCTGCTAAGTGATTCGGGTTGCGCCTTAAAGGATGACCTCCGTTTTTATTCCCCACCACGCATGGTTTACATAAAGATCGGTTTATTTTTGCTTCTGGCGCTTGCCGCATTGCTTTCAGCTCGTTGGAAGAAAGAATAGGTTACTGCCTTTTTGGTATTATCAACTCTGTTCAATAGTCAATATAGCTATATTAAAGTTTAAGCAAACGAGATAGTTATGTGGTTTGTAACACTTGTAAAAGACTTTCAATCAATCCTGTTTGCAGTATGGCTAGCAAACTTGATCTCAAAGTTTAAATGCAGAAAAAAGACAAGTCGAATGAGTATTGGTCACATAGAGCACTAAAAATCCCTTTTTCTTACGGTTAACCCCCAAGTTATTTAATGTTTGTGCGGAAACTACCTGTTACTCTTCTTTTTGTGCTGTTGCTGCTTTCCCTCGGCAACGCAGGCTGTGCCTGGCATAAGCCGCCTCCTCCGGCAGGGTTGGAAAATGTAGTCATATATGTCGTAGGCCATGATTGGCATACCGGCCTTGTTATTCCGCTCGCTGCCATCTCTACTGGGCATTACTTGCCTGTCAGTCATTTATATAATCAATACCAGTACATTGAATTCAGTTGGGGAGATAAGGATTTTTTCCAAAGCAGGGAAGACTCATTATACATAACCCTAAAAGCTGCCTTGCTGCCTACTGACAGCACCCTCCATGTCGTTGGTTTTAACGGGCCAGTCACTAAGTATTTTCCAACCAGTAAAATTACCAAGCTTACTCCGACTAAAAAGGATTTCCTGGCACTTTGCGAGTTTATCAGCAACAGCTTTGACTATGACCAACATAATGAAATGCAAGAACTTGGACCGGGTCTATATGGTGACAGCCATTTCTATAAAGCCCATGAAAAATATTATCTGCCCAAGACCTGTAATATCTGGACAGCCAGGGCTCTGAATAGAGCCGGTTACCCATTTTCACCCTATTGTACATTCCAGGCGGATAGTTTGTTCAACCAGGCAGAACAATACGGGGAACGATTACGATAGTTTGAGGCGCACAGGCACATAACGTGTAAAATCAGATCGTTACCAGTTAAGATTTAAAACGGTAATAGAGGGAGATGCCTCATATGAAACGTGGGATAGAGCCAGGTTATTGCCTGTCTGAACATATTCGATTCAAATTCAGTTTTGCAAAATTTGTAAGTCTGACCCCAGTTTCTCATTTCTTAAGGATTAAACCCGAGCACTTTCTGAAATTGCTTCGCCTCTGCCAGATGCTTTGGTGTGATCATAATTCGATCCAGTGGAGGAGGCCCCTCTTCATACTTGATAATAGTTGCCCTGTATGGTTCCCAATCCAAGTCTCGCAATCGTACAAGCTTACCTAACTCCTCACCAGTTGCATCTCGAAAACCTTTGAATATAAGTTCGGAACAATATATTGCCTCATCGTCCATTCTGTATTTATGATCATAGGGTAGACCCAAATAGGCGTGCATTGCTTCCACAAAATTTGGGATAATCGGATAGTATTCTGGTTTTAGTCTATACACTGCGTACCTGTCAAAACGACCACGGCTAATCCACTGTTGCAATGGTGTTGTTTTGACATGTCCAAGAGCTTCAATAACATACCAGTCACCATCCTTGCTTACTACAGCCCCACAATGTGAGAAGGGGGATTGTGTTGTTCCTTCT
>CAMYJP010000527.1 GCA_947258675.1 uncultured Desulfobulbaceae bacterium
TTTGGCAACGGGCAAGTAGAATGGAGCCATGCGTGAATATTTCTATCTGATTTTCCATATCATTTTAACTCTCATGAAGCTATGCAAGCCTGGTGGGGTTAAGGCCGTTATGGCGGAAAACATCGCCATTCGACACCAACTCATCACGTTAACTCGTGGTCGAGAAAGAGCACCGAAAATGACAACTTTTGACCGATTTTTCTTTGGCATCATAGCTATTTTTGTCGATGAAAATCGGCTGAAGAAGATTGCGGTTGTGCTCAAGCCCGCAACGATTTTGAAGTTTCATAAAGCTTTGGTAAATCGAAAATATCGCCAGCTCTATTCAAATAAAGCAATCAGGAAATCTGGTAGAAAAGGACCAGATCAAGCGCTGAATTCGGTTACGGGAGGATCTCGGGTCAAATATTTCAAGCCTTTGGAATTAAGATCAGTCGCTTTTCCGTAGGCATGATCCTTCGAAAAAACAAGAATAAACTACCTACTGGCGAGGGGCCTTCGTGGTTGTCGTTTATTGGACACATGAAGGATAGCCTTTGGTCAGTGGACCTGTTTCGATGCGAATCTATCGACCTAAAGTCCTTCTGGATTATGGTTGTGATGGATATTTACACCAGAAGAATCATTGGCTTTTCAGTTCATAAAGGTGAACCGGATGGTGTCGCTTGTTGCCGTATGTTCAATGGGATTATTCCAGGTCAGGATCTACCAAAGCATCTGAGCAGCGACAACGATCCACTTTTTAAATTCCATCGGTGGAAAGCAAATCTTAGAATACTGGATATAGACGAAATCAAAACAGTACCTGAAATTGCAGTGTCGCATCCTTTCGTGGAACGAATCATTGGTACAGCGAGAAGGGAGCTTTTAGATCAGGTGCTTTTCTTTAATGAGCAAGACTTACTAAGCAAGCTCAACCATTTTAAAGAGTATTACAATGTTCAAAGATCCCATCTTTCCTTGGAACAGAAAACCCCGATGCAAGTGGCGGATGAAGATTTGAAACCCAATAATATTGTGTCGACAGAAAACTTTCGTTGGAAATCTCATGCTGGTGGTCTATATCAATTACCAGTGGCGGCGTGATTTAACAAAACGCACAGGACAGGTCTCATTGTTATCAAAAAGTTTCCGATTCTATTCTCAAAAAAACCACTAGATTCCCTTCATTATAAGTATTAGTTATTTATAATAAAACACTGTTATTATTTCTTTTAAATTAGGTAACTATATAATATGCAATATGTTATAACTTGAAAGACAAAACATAATGTCGTATATTCGTATATATTGATGTCGTATTTTTGTAAGGAATAAAAATGCCAGTTAAGAACACATTAGAGGGTAAAATAACTTACCGCGTGAAGCGCGGTAAGACCCCGGTTTTTGTGCGCGATGATTTTAAGGATATTGGTGGCTATGACCAGGTCGGACGCGTTCTAAGAGAGCTCGTAAAAAAAGGGCTTCTTGTTAGTCTCGGTTATGGCACATATGCACGATCTAAAAAATCAAGTATTAGCGGCAAAGTTGTTCCTGAAGAGCCTTTGCCAGAACTTGCGAAGAAACTTCTCAAAAAACTTGGAGTAAAGGTCGTACAATCATCCGCTGAGATGGCTTACAATTCCGGCAAATCAACTCAGGTTCCAACTGGACGTGTGATTGGTGTTAAAGGCAGGATTGTGCGACGTATTGGCTATAACGGTAGGTACATCTTTTTTGAAAAAGTCGTTTAATCCAACTGTTGTTCGGGATATTTCCCTGGAATTAGGTATTAACCCATCTTTCATAGAAAAAGATTGGTATGCGGTGCAGCTTCTTGTCCTGATCTCTGAATTACATAGTGATAGAGATGTGCAAACAGTATTTTCCGGTGGCACCAGCCTTTCCAAAGGATACGTGTAATGTGCGGTTCTCTAATTTTAGCAACAAATCAGACCGTTGCCAACGCTTGCGTTTTTGCTACGGGCAAGTAGAATATCGCAATGCGTGAATATCTATGTTTGTTTTTCCATATCATTTTAACTCTCATGAAGCTCTGCAAATCTGGCTGGATTAAAGCCGTTATGGCGGAAAACATTGCAATTCGACATCAACTAATTACGTTAACTCGTCGCAGACAGCGAGCACCAAGAATGACAACGTTCGACCGGTTTCTCTTTGGTTTCATAGCCATTTTTGTTGGTGAAAATCGACTGAAGAAGATTGCTGTTGTACTCAAACCTGCAACGATCTTGAAGTTTCATAAGGCCTTGGTTAGTAGAAAATATCGCCAACTTTATTCAAATAAAGCAAACAGGAAATCTGGTAGAAAAGGACCAAACCAAGCGCTGATTGATCTAGTCGTTGAGATGAAAAAACGTAATCCAACATTC
>CAMYJP010000528.1 GCA_947258675.1 uncultured Desulfobulbaceae bacterium
CAGGGGATGTATTTTGCCAAATATGTTATTGGATTGCATGCCGGGAAAATTAAAGTCGGCAAGGAATACACCCGGCCTGGGGTTGGTACTGAAATAATCCTTCATTTACCATATGTCGAAGAGGTTTTGCATGTTTAGTATACTGCTTGTTGATGATGATTATGAAGACAGAGAATTGCTGAAATTGGAGATTAAGCGGGCGCTTGTAAATGAAGAAACAGATCTCAGGTTTTTTGAAGCAGCAAGCGTTAACAAAGCAAGGGATTTTTTAAATACCCGCGTATTTGATCTGATGACACTTGATATACAATTCGACAGGTTGGATGAGGGCATCGATGCTTTGCCTGAATTTTTTGAGACTTATCCTTTTTTGAATATCATTGTTGTCAGTGGAAAACTTAATAAGGCCGAGGTTACGGAGCAGCTCTTTCGATTTACAAAAGACAATGTTCTGAAAAGTAAGCGTTGGTCCAGGCATTTTGATGTGTTGGATAAAAAAGACGATAAGACCCTGGCCATCCGCCGGGCTTATTCGTTTGCTTTAGAGCAAAAGACCAGTGGCGATAAAATTCGTGAACTTTTTCTTTTGGCTGAATCATATCTGGAAAAAGATATGATAGACAAATGTCTGGAGATCTATCAGGAATTGCAGCAAATGGTGCCCGGCGAAATTGAGTCCGGTGAAAATATTGAGATTTTTAAAGGTACGCTCTCTATTTCCCATGCCAGGGAATACCTGGATCGTGGCGAGGAGATTGCCGCGTCGTTACTGCTTGGCCATTTGATCGAAAAAAGATTAAAGGCTTATACCCATAAGATAATCGGGCGTTCATATACCGTACTGGCGGAGTGCGGCAGGGCTATGGAAAGAAGCAGAAAACTCAGTAAGTATAAACTCGTCGTGTTTCAGAAAATGATCCAACTGAGAAACAGAGCAATCCATCAACCCGGAACGCTTGTTGAAGAAGAGTTTGAGAAAGCTTCAAGAGAACTCAATGGATTGGAAGCGGAAAATTGATGCAGTCTACTGAAGAAAAAAAGTTTCCACTGTCTGTAGGAGCCTTGGTTGGCCTTACGTTAGTCGGTGTTTTGTTGTTGAGCGCTTTTATATATTATCGGGCAATTAAAATACAAAGGTTTTCAGAACCTGCCCTGGCTCTTATGCAGCCACGTATTGAATTTGGCCGGAATATTATCAACCTGTTTTCCGAACAGTTTCAAGGAAGGAAACTTGAGGGGGTCCGCTTTACCACGGATTCAATATTTATTGATGAATCTCTGTTGCTGATTTTTGCCCCCATAGATAAATCAACGGCGCCACCAATATTGCGTGAGCTGGGAAAGACGTTCCTCTTCATTCTACAAAATCCTGAAGTGCGGTCCTATATTGATTTGATTCTGATCAACACTCGAAAACCGATGGTTTCCGGCGAGAGTTTTTCCAAACAGGAACGCAGGGATTTTCAGGCACGGGCTGAATTTATCCTGCACTCCCTTTTTATGGTGGAGCCGAAATTGGAGCGGCGGTACAGCTCATACTTTGCCGCGACCGCTGTCTCTGTTTCAGGACAGGAAAAAAATCGTCCCTATAGCGTGGAATTCCGATTTATTCCGACGGAACGCCTCCACATAGATGTTTTGAAGAAACTGCAGAAGTACACGCAGTAATAACTGGATGCTAGTTGCTGGATGCTGGATGCTGGATGAAATTTCGCATCATATTTTGAAAGGTCTTGCAATCTTAGTCCGAATTTTCGATAAGCAATTTGATTAGCGTTTCAGGTATTTATTAAAAATTGATTTGGCTTTTTTAGAAATGTCATTGGTCATTGATTCCTGTTGCGGTTTTTCAACTGTTTGCGCGGGAGTAGACTGTGGTGGTTCATGCGGTTGTTGTTCCACCTCGGCAAGCCTGCCACCACCCAAAAACTGGAAGGCAGGGCCCTGAGGGCAGAGGATTAAGTTGTCATTGGGTTGCAGTAAAATTTCATTTTCAAATGTTTGGCCATTTACTGTGATCAGTTTTTTACCGGTTAATTCCTTGAGCCAGTATTGATTTTGATAAAAGAAGATTTGTGCATGCTGGTCCAAAATTCCTTGATGGTCAATGCAAAAATCACAACTCGGATGTTTCCCCACACTAATCGGTAATTCTTTATAAGAACGCAAGGTTGGGCCAAACTGAATAATGAGCGACGCCTTGACCTTCTATGCCGGAATTTTAGGAGCCGGTGTTGCCTGTTGAGGGGGAATTTGAACTACAGGCTGCGGCTGCGGCGGAGGAGCTGATACATGCGGAGACGGCTGTGGAGGGGTATGTGGAGGGGGCGGGGGCGCGGATACTTCCTGTGCTGGTTCGGAAGTTTCAGG
>CAMYJP010000529.1 GCA_947258675.1 uncultured Desulfobulbaceae bacterium
ATTGGTGTTGCGGATGTTGTTGAGGCCATGGCATCGGATCGTCCTTACCGATCTGCCTTGGGAGTTGATGCCGCCCTTGAAGAAATTAGGCGGAATCGTTCCGTTCTTTATGATCCTGATGCTGTAGATGCCTGTATCGTTCTTTTTGAGAAAAAGGGTTTTACGCTGTAGGGTAGATACTCAACTTTCTGACTTGGTTCATCTTCTTGATTTAGTGCTGTTTTAAAGAATTGTCTTCCTGATTGTTCCTTGGCGTGAGAACTCAGGAGCAAGTATTCAGTATTCAGAATAACTGATTGTGTTGACTTTTTCTGGATGCTGACTCCTGAATACTGGGTTACATATTAAAACTCTCCGGTAAATTTATTTAATTTGCAATTGGTTTCGGTAGGTTAAGACAACTCCGAAAGTTCAGGTAGATACTATTTGATGGGGTATGTCATGCGCAGGTCAATTCTGTTTTTCTTGTTTGTCTCCTTGTTTGTTTTTGTCGGTTGTGCGGTAAATCCGGTTACCGGAGAACGGGAACTTGCCATTGTTTCTGAAAATCAGGAAATTTCCTTGGGAGAAAAAAATTATATCCCCAGCAGGCAGATGCAGGGAGGGGATTATGTTCTTGACCCAGCCTTGACTCGATATGTTAATGAAGTAGGGCAACGACTGGTACGGGTATCCGATAGAAGGCTGCCCTATGAATTTGCCGTGCTCAATAATTCGGTGCCGAATGCCTGGGCATTGCCCGGGGGCAAGCTTGCAGTCAATCGAGGTTTGCTCCTTGAGTTGAAAAACGAGGCGGAACTCGCTGCTGTCCTGGCCCATGAAATCGTGCATGCGGCAGCCAGGCACGGGGCTAAAGGAATGGAACGCGGCCTGTTGCTGCAGGGGGCTATTCTGGCAACCGGTATCGCTGCCCAGAATATGAACCTGGGTGAATACGTTGTCGGCGGGGCTCAGGTGGCAGCCGGTTTGATCAGTACGAAATACGGACGTGATGCTGAACGGGAAGCTGATTATTACGGAATGCTTTATATGTCTCGCGCCGGATATGATCCCAGGGCCGCAATAGGGCTGCAGGAGACTTTTGTCCGGTTGTCGGAAGGGAAAGAAGAGAACTGGCTTGCAGGATTGTTTGCAAGTCATCCGCCATCCAGGGAAAGAGTCGCTGCAAATCGTGAAACTGCCAGGAAACTGCCTCCTGGAGGGAGGCTTGGTACACAAGTGTATCAAAAGCAGATCGGTCACCTGGAAAAGACCAAACAGGCGTATGAAGAGTTTGATAAAGGACGCAAGGCCCTGGCTGATAAAAAACTCACTATAGCACGCTCGTTTGCGCAAAAGGCACTAAAGATAGAGTCCCGGGAAGCCCATTTTTATGCCCTGGTCGGGGATGTTGATTTTTTGAAGAAACAGTACAAAAGCGCTTTAAGACATTATGACCGTGCTGTGGGGCAGCCTGGTGACTATTTTGCTTTTTTTCTGCAAAGAGGCTTGACCCATGAAAAACTCGGAGCCCGGCGGAATGCTGCGCAAGACCTGCGGACAAGTGTTCGGTTGCTGCCAACGGCCACCGCCTTTAACGCTCTTGGGAATATTGAACTTGCTGATGGGAACAGATTGAAAGCAAAGGAATATTTCCAGGCCGCGGCCGGTTCTAGGTCCGAACCCGGGAAACAGGCGTTTTCATCTCTTGTACGCCTTGATCTTACCGATAATCCCGCCCGATATATCCAGACCCGCACTGGTCTGAGTCGTGGTGGATACCTGGTTGTCGAGCTAGTAAATCAGACACCGTTTGCGGTAAGCAATATATTACTTCAGGTTCGATATCCTGACAATCGTGGAGTCATCCGTACCATGAGTCAGCGGATTGTTGAAAGAATGGCGGCTGGGAAAAGCTTTCGAGTACAATTCCGTCTCGGCCCCTTTGCAGATCCAGCTCCCCTGCGGTCTGTCCGAGCAACTGTTATAGAAGCAAGGATTGCCGACCAGCGCTGATTTTTTAAACTCAGGTTTCTGACTTGGCTCATATTATTGATTTAGTATTTTTGAAACTGCTCAGGGAGTCAGAACTCAGTATTCAGAATCCAGCATAACTGATTGTGTTGACTTTTTCTGGATACTGGATACTGAACAAAAATTCTTCGATAAATTTATATAATTTGCAATCAGTTTCGGCAGGTTAAGCCAACTTCAAAAGTTGAGTTATAAACAATCAGCCATCATCTTCCCTGGTGAATTGCCAGGAAAGCCCAACCAGGCTCATGAGTCGCGGCAGCAAAACCGGGTCGTAAAGCAAGCCGCCGAGGGTCATGGCGATGACGAAGCCGGCCGATTGAATCTGGATCTGTCGTTCCAGCACCCGACCCC
>CAMYJP010000530.1:0-2363 GCA_947258675.1 uncultured Desulfobulbaceae bacterium
CAAAAGAATAATTTTAACCATATGCAAATTGACCCTTGTTTTTAGGCAAGACAATTAATACAATTTCCTTAATAATGGTTCTAATGAAGTAATTATTAAAAAAAAAATTAAAATCAAGTGGGGTAATATGACCAACGGACAACAGATTAATTCAGGAAGTGGGCAACAATCCTTGGATGAAGTCCAGAATCAGTTACGGTCTCTATTTGCCAAAATGCAATATGACATTCCGCTGTATTTATTCACTTCACCAGGAATTAATGAGTTGTATTCCGATGGCGCCAGACAGATAATAAGGGCTATTCGTGAAGTTGCACCACGCATAAGCTTAAGAGAATTTAATCTACAGCATGATTTAGCAGTTAAGCATAATGTAAATTTCTCTCCAACTATTCTTTTTGATCCAGATATTTACTCTATTCGCTGGCTGGGAGCTCCGTTGGGTGAAGAGGGCCGCTCTTTTGTGGAAGCTCTTATTATGCTGGGAACCAGGCAGACAAACATTAATGAAGCTTCAAAAAATATTCTCAGCAAACTCGATACTGTGCGGGATATTAAAGTATTTATAAGTCCATCATGTCCTTATTGTCCGCAGCAGGCTGTAAACGCACTTAAAGCTGCAGTTGAAAGGCCTGAACTCATATCAGTTCAGCTCATCGACATTCAGGCAAATCCTGTTTTGGCTGATGAATATGAGGCGCACAGTGTGCCACAGGTTTTTGCCAATGATACCCTAATAGCTCTGGGTGCCCAATCGGAAGAATTATTTATGTCTTCCCTTGTCAAACTTGAACAGCAGACTGTATTCATCCCGGAAGTTGATGCTGAACAAATTGAAACGGATCTTGTTATTATTGGCGGCGGCCCTGCAGGGTTGACCGCTGGAATTTACGCTGCCCGCAGTGGCCTTAAATCTGTAATTATAGAAAAGGGTCTACTTGGCGGACAGGTGGCAACTACACCGGTAGTTGAAAATTATCCAGGTTTTACCCAGGTCGGCGGAAAAACTCTTGTAGACATCATGGTCACCCACGCACTTGAATATGTAAATATTTTTCCTGGCGAAGAGGTCCTCAAGATTGAACCAGGTGCACCAATAAATGTAATTACAAGTAGAAGACGTTTTAAAGCAAATGCTGTCCTTTTTGCCACCGGTGCCCAGCATAAACAACTCGGAGTGGTCGGTGAAACCAGTTTTGCAGGTCGAGGTGTGAGTTACTGCAGTACATGTGATGGGACTTTGTTTAAAAATAAAAAAGTTTTGGTGATAGGTGGCGGAAACAGTGCTCTAACGGATGCACTTCATTTAAATAATATCGGCGTTGAAGTAACCTTAGTTCATCGACGAGATTCTTTCAGGGCCCAGGAACATCTCGTTGCAAACCTCAAGGCTGCCGGCATTCCGACACTTATGAATCATGAAGTTCAGGAAATTCGTGGTGACGGTCGAGTTCAGGAAGTACTTTTACAAGATAACAATTCAAATACAAGGATTACCCTTACTGTGGATGGGGTTTTTATCGCTGTAGGCTATTTCCCTTCTGTTCAACTGGCAATTGATACCGGTATTGAACTGACCAGTGAAGGTTTTATTAAACGGGATGATAGACACAGGACTAATATTCCTGGTATATACTCTGCCGGAGATGTTGAAGGAGGATATAAGCAGATTGTTACCGCTGCAGGACAGGGGTCTGAAGCGGCGCTTTCAATTTTTGAGGATTTGATCCATCCTTATTGGATAAAAGAAAAGGCGTAAGCCTGATAAGGAGAAATTACCGGTCAGTATCCTTAAGCAGAAGCTTTACAAGCCGTTGGGTATCATCCGGTGTGTTTAACCTGTCCTTGGGTGTCCAAGACATATCAGATTCCAACCGGTAGGATCCTTTGAAAACATGGGGTGATTTTCCTTTCCAATCTTGTGGAGACAGCATTGAGAAGTAGATAGTGCCGTTATTTTTTTCGTACAAGTGATAAATATGTCCCACCAATTTCTTGAAACTACAGCAAGCCTGATGCATTTCCTGATCATGGCGTGCCTTCTCAAGTACACTTTTTGCATCAGATTGAAGGCTTTTAATCTGATCAGCAATGGTTTGCAGTTTGGCAGAGACTCTGGTGTTGAGCAATTGATCAGCCCGTTCAATCTCCTTGGCAAGGTCAACAATCGATATTGATGGGGCCAAACGGCTTACTGGATATGGTGCCGAATGATCCGGACCTTTATACATTTTGTTTTGGTTTTTTTTTCTATCTTTTCCCATTGCTGTTTTAAAAAAGATGTTCTGTGCCTAACAATAAAAAGGTACAGGTCATATAAGATGGTCGATCTCATGAAATTTTATTAAATGATATTTTAATTT
>CAMYJP010000530.1:2473-3905 GCA_947258675.1 uncultured Desulfobulbaceae bacterium
TCTTATAATTTCTTTATATATATCAAATTGTTATTTCGTTTAAACGTTATTTTTTGTGTGGCATCAAATTTGCTGTAACAGATGAGTTAAAGAATTTTTACGAGAAAACAATTTGTTGTCATAATGTATCTTTTATAAAAATTTAAAAAAGGAGAAAGTATTATGTTGAAAAAAATCTATGCAACTCTTGTCGCCACAGCTTTTTTGGCGGGAATGACCACCTTGGCTATGGCAGACTCAACCATGGATAAGGCGAAAGGCGTTGCCAGCAGTGACAAACCTGCTATTGAGTCAATGGAAAAAAGCCAACCCCTGGAAGCACAGACCGCTGAAGCTGAAAAAGCTGCTGAATCAATGGATAAAAGCCAACCTTTGGAAGCACAGGCCACAGATGCTGAAAAAGCTGCTGAGTCAATCAAAGCAGAACCTTTAAAAGAACAGGCTAAAAGCGAAACTGCTGAAGCCTACAGTGAAGGCGAGAAAGAAGTTAGTGATGAAGCTGCTGCCAAGATCGATGAGACAGTGGGTAAACTTGAGCAAAAAGAGACAAAAGAGTAGAATTGGAAAGAGTTCAAAAATTTGTATAAAAAAAAGCAGGGGTGGTTTAACATAAACCGCCACTGCTTTTTTTATTTGGATAAAAAGTATATTCTACTGATGTGTAAAAAAATAATCATATCGCATGAATTTATGAGAGTAATCTACAGCATTTTTCTTTTACTATATTGCCTTCTGCTTGGGGGCTGTTTTTTAACCAAAGTGGTTACAGTACCGATGCGAGTTGGTGGAGCAGTGATATCCGTTATTCCCGGAGTAGGAAATTCTGTTGATGATGCTGTTGACACAACAGCAGATGTAATAGACAAGGCTCCTCTTTAACCTGAAAGCATGGGTTCAATCCATTTTCTCTTGCTTTAGTTAACTCATGAGCAAAAAACATCCTCCAAAAACTGTATCACTTGTGCTTGGGAGCGGTGGAGCCAGAGGGCTTGCACATATTGGTGTCATCGAATGGCTGAGTGAAAACGGTTTTGAGATATGCTCTATTGCCGGCTCATCCATCGGTGCCTTAATAGGGGGTATATACGCAACCGGCAAACTTGCAGTTTATAAACAATGGGTAAGGGCGCTTGAGAAAAAAGATGTAGTAAACCTACTGGACTTCTCGTTTGGCAGGTCCGGTCTCTTTAAGGGCGAACGCATTATTACAGTCCTTAAAGATTTGATCGGAAATATTAACATTGAAGACCTAGTAATAAATTTTACTGCTGTTGCAACTGATATAGACTCCGGCAAGGAGGTCTGGATTAATAACGGACCTTTATTTGAGGCGGTTCGTGCATCAATAGCCATTCCTACAATATTTACTCCATATACAATAAACGGTAGAACTTTGCTTGATGGCGGTCTGGTAAATCCTATTCCTATAGCT
>CAMYJP010000531.1 GCA_947258675.1 uncultured Desulfobulbaceae bacterium
CAAAAGAGGGCATGTAATCGTCGTGATCAAGAAGAACGTGAACTTTAACGCCACCTTTTGCACGTCGGAATTGTGCCCATGGAAAAAGACCAAGACAAAGAGAGATGGTGGTGGAATCAAGGCTCAGCAGTTTGTTTTTGAATCGAAATTTTCTTTTCCGGCGCCCCAGTCCACCACTTTTTCGGAAACGGTCTGCCATAGTCCAAAAGAGTTCCTCAAAAAGAGCAGCTGGACGATGTTGATTAGCATAGGACAATGTCGATTTATTGGGAGCTTTTGAAATACCAAGGTGTTTCAGCTTTCCGAGGCAACATGCTAAGCCTCCACAAATTTCACGCAAGGAGTCGGCATGGGCCATATGGCAGAATAGCATGGAAACCAGTTGAGTCCAGCACGTAAAACCTTTTGCCCGTCGTTCGGCTTGATGTTTGGAAACAAGCTGAGCAAATTCGGTACGGGGAAAGTGATGAAGTAATTGACTAAACAAGCTGGCAACCTTTATCATAGTTCTGCCCTCCTTGGTGGTTGTATTGTGTTTTTTGGTGGTACAAAAATCTTACAACACAATTCACCGGGAGGGTATTCAGTAAATATCTATTTTGGACAAGAGTGAGATTTTTCGTAAGATCAAGATTGCCAAAATTAATCAGAAAAAAGAGAGCCAGGTTGTGAGATGTAATATCTCTTCCTGGCTTTTTCTTTTCGTGGCTGAAAACTTACTTGCAACTTCCCTATACTGTTCAGGTTCTGATGGACATCATACACCTTGTGTAAAACCGCAAGGTTTCAGAATTTACTATTTTGGCAAGGAATGAATACTTCGAGATAGTCAAAATAACCTCTCTTTTTATCTCTCCACAACATTCACAAATTCTAAAGATTCTTTCCCCTGCGTTCGAGAAATTTAACTAACACTCTTTTTATCAAGTTAATTTACTTTGATAACAAATGGTTATAACTTGAAAATATGGCAGAAATAATACCATTTCTCCTTATCGTTTCTTTACTCCTTGGAGTTTATTTTCAATGGAAAACTATTGATATTCTTAAAAGTGCATACACTGAAACCTGGATTTCACTTGGTAGGCCGCATTTCCTGAATAATTCAATACCAACTACTATTAAACTGCATAAATATATATGGAAAAAACAATATGAAATTTTGAATCACTCTACTGTTTCAAAATATTGTCAAATACTGAGGGGATACCAACTATTTTATTTAGTTCTACTCCCATTTATTTTCACTATATACATAATTGCTTTAGGAAAATAAACAACTATTCGACCCTTGTCACTTTCCACATTAGGCCATGAATTTTCAGTTTCCTCAAACGTTGGAAATGCAGATACATATGCACTATGCATCGCATCCATACAGCCAGTAAGCGGAATTACAATAAAGAAAAACATTGTAGCAAAAATGATTGCAGCTTTGGAAGATGTTATGGTGGGGTCTTTAAAATAGTTGTTCATGTTCTCTCCTTTTAGTCTATTGTTAGTTAGTGTCGATCCACGGTAGCAAATTACTGATATTTATAAAAAAAGCGCATTTTATGGTGGACAAAAATTTCTATTGATAGTAAAAGTAAATCTGCAACCGATTAAAATTACTAACAAAATGAAAAAAGGAGCCACCACAAAATGCGCAAAAAGAGTAAAAAACAAATGCCACTGATGCCCGCAGCAACCGATCATCCCCAATCGATAGAACTGGAAAACATCAGCCGCATCTTGGACGCCAATCCTATCATCTGTGATTTGGCGATGCAAGATCTTTGTGAAGTTAGTAAAAAGGTCCGCAGATCCGGTGCTCGCGGAATGACTGCTGATCAAGTTGTCCGCGCTGCTATAGTCAAGCAGATGTTCAACTTCACCTATAAGGAATTGGCATTTCATATTATTGATTCAAATAGTTTGAGGCGCTTTATGCGCATCGGTATCGCTGATAAAGGTTTTAAAAAGTCTGTTCTGAACAAAAATGTCAAGGCCCTGTCCCCCCAGACCTGGGAAGCCATTAACGGTCAGATAGTCCAATACGCCGATGATGAAAAGATCGAAAAGGGACGTCAGGTACGCATCGACTGCACCGTTGTTGAATCCAATATTCATGACCCCAAAGATTCCAGCTTGCTGTGGGATTCAGTTCGTGTTTTGACACGCTTGCTTCATCGAGCGAAAGAAGATTTTGGATTACGCGTCTTGTTTCAAGACCACAGCCGACGAGCCAAAAGACGTCTGCTGGGCATCATGAACAGCCGCAGTAAAAAGGATCGAAAAAGCAAGTATGCCGATCTTATTAAAGTGACAAACAAGTCCATCGGCTACGCCCAAAGCGCAATTGAAGCAATCGATAA
>CAMYJP010000532.1 GCA_947258675.1 uncultured Desulfobulbaceae bacterium
GCTTGATATCGCAAAATCAGACTCTAAGCGATCCTCGATTTCTTTTCGATGCGCAGCTAGATGTTGCAGTGCCCGGCTACCGATTCTTATCCTGCCCGGTAAACTGTGTAATACGTCACAGGTCAACAGCGGCTTTCTTTTGCTTTGCAACTGCATTGCCAACTCCCCGCATCCTTCAACTCATTTTTCCAAAGCCATAAGCTGAATTTTAAGGCTGTCTAGCAAATATCCGAAGTTATCATCGGAAAGAGACGCATAATCGCGAATATTGTTCAGACAGATTTTTACTATTGATTCCAACCAATTAAATACATCCTGTTCTTCCAACGTATCAGCATCGTAGGTAATAAGTACATTACCGGTCACCGGTTGGATACTTGTGTTCTCAATCCCCTGTTTTATCTTGACCAACTCGGCAACAGACGCTGAATGCCGATGCCAACGAGAAGACAATCTTTCCAAAGCTGAAAAGTGGATGCGCACGCGACCGGGCAGCCTGTGAACAACGCGCGGCCCGGCAGAAAAGTTGAATCTACCCTTAAAAAGATCGAACATATTAACGGTTACCACTTTGAAAGATTACATAAGCCCACCATAGAAGGCTGAAGCCGCTGGGAGTATTGCGATCCTGCTGCATGATAATTTTATATAAACCTAATACTAAAATAGTGGATGCCAGGGCCGAGGTCAGATCGAATATACCAGCGGTAGAATTATAAACTTGGCGATTCAGCGAAGTGCCAATCAAATTTAATTCCTTTTGGGCTATGGATTGCGGTTGAGCGTCCAAGGCATCCTCTAATCCCAACAGCTTTAGCAATATACCACAAATAATGGAGGTATTTATTTCTTCATCATCATATTCCAATACCAAACTTCCAGAGACCGGATTTACTTCAACTCTGTTGATATCAGGCAAACGGAGAAGTTCTTTTTTGATGGTGTCGATGATCTCATTGTCTTGTCCTTCAAGCATTGGAATCCGGAACCGAACCCGGCCGGACATGGTGTGGAGGACCTCAAATTTTCCCCGGACGTGAGGAAGAAATCCACTGGTTTCGTGGGAGCGTTTCAGCCACCTGGTCAAGAGAAGGCCAATCAGCATATGCATAAGATCATCTCCTTAATGCCAGACCCGATTTAATGGCATGGTCTTCATACAACATGTAAAAATGGCTTTCAAGCCAATCTGATCTGATAATCAATCTAGCATCAAAATAACAGATGTCAAGATGCACAAAGGAGTCCCCCAATAGCGACAATGATGGAGATTGAAAAATATTTTGTATTAAAATATGATGGTTTCGTAAAAAATATCACCTGCGAACACAATACTCAAAGGAGTCGCCATGAACGATCAGTTAGATCAAGATGGAATGCGCACGGCAGTTAATCATAATTTGTCGCGTTCAACGCCATCTCTAAACCTGGCCTTAACGGTCAAAGATAAAAAAAAGGTTGCCAAGATTGGAATGATAACGTCTCTTGGTTCACTGTTTTTGTCTGGCTTAATGAATTTTAAAGGCCATAAACGTTTGCATACATGGTCCGGAATTGCACTATTGGGCTTCTCTTTCTGGCATCACAGACTCAATAGAAGGAAATCTAAAAAGCAAACTGTTTGACCCAAACGATGCAACCGCTTCTGGTTAGTATCGCATTTAAGTTGCTGTTCGCCTGGCACCTTTTTGGATCGTATGACTATTCGTGTTGAAGGTGTCTGTCGTGGTGTGACACATCTGGACCGGGTTAACTGTAACCTGCCAAAACCGCCCAGCCGCCCAGATCGGCGAAATTTTGCCTTATCGGTCAATCTAACGTATAATTGTCGAAAGCGAAATTTTAAATCCTTTTTATACCCTATATGAAGCATAACCTTATGATAAGTTACACAGAGCTGATTGACCGCTTACAAATAAATGAGCAGGTCGATAAAAAATTTCATGAGATTGAGACCCGGATTCTTTCGATACTAAACTTCAAAGATTTCTTTGAAGTTCTATTAACCGAAATTCAAAAGCAATTCGGGGTACCTTGTGTATGGATCTCTTTGATTGATAAAAGTGAGGTTTCCGATCTGGTTCAATTCATAAAAGAGTCGGACATTCTTCGGCCGCGAATAAGTGTCGTTGAGCGGGATCTGTACATGGAACTGGTCGGAAATCGCAGGAGACCACTTTTAATCAACCAGAGTATTGAACCGTATTTTCAGTTTTTTCCTCAAGGCCGCGATGATCAGATAAAGTCACTGGCTGTTGCGCCGATTTCATTGGATGGCGAAATGATCGGAAGCTTTAATCAAGCGGATTTTTCCAAAGAACGCTTTCAACCCGGTATAGATACCAGCCGGCTCGAG
>CAMYJP010000533.1 GCA_947258675.1 uncultured Desulfobulbaceae bacterium
CAAAGAACCGGCTGAAAAGCAGACAAGTTAGGTATCCATGAAAATCGTTGCTGTGCTGGAACAGTTTCCCCATCATAATCCCCAAACCTCTCCTGATAATATGGTGAATTATATCAATTATGAATCAGTTATCAGGCACAATCAAGGTACTGTCAGAAATAGGCTATTAAAAGAACTCAGACGAATCAGTGACCCCCTTTGCAGAAGGATCAGTGGCATGGCTGGTTATGACACAAATTCCTTGCTGACCGATATCAAAGTGCTTAGCAAAAACTTTACGGAAGAAAAACTAATCCACTTTTTTAACGGTGATATAACATGTAAATTTACTCCTTACTTAAAAAGGAATAATACAGTCATCACGACCTACCACCAACCACCTGATTTTTTTTACCAATTTTTCAAAAACTGCGAACATATTAAACGACTGGACGGTGTTCTGGTTACCTCGACCGTTCAGCAGGAGTTATTCAACCATTATTTACCGGAAGAACGGGTATTTTATGTACCACTAGCCGTTGATACGAAACTTTTTATACCTCCTCCCTCAAGAGTAGATAATAATAAAAAAATTTGTCTGTTCGTGGGAAATTGGCTACGTGATTTTAAAAATATGAGGGAAATTATTAAAAACTTCCAATTACATGAAGATATCGAATTTCATATCATTACACTTGAGCAAAACAGGCATTACTTTCATGATCTAAAAAATGTTGCGTTTTTTTCCGGCCTTTCTATCGGAGATTACCTCAAAGAATTACAAATGGCGGATCTCTTTGTAGTCCCGCTGAAAAGCTGCACCTCAAATCTGGCAATGCTGGAAGCGATGTCATGCGGCCTGCCGATCATTACCACCGATGTAGGAGGCATCCGCGATTATCTGGATGAATCATCTACGGTTTTCCACCGCCCTGGTGACAGTAACGGCCCTGCAGATAGCATTGCTGATCTTCTCCAGGATGATAATCAACGCCAAAAAATGTCAGATCTTGCCCGGAAGCATGCCGCAAACTTCACATGGGAGAGAATTTCAACCAAGCTTAAGGATGTGTATCAATACTTCGGGGCAACAGCATTGTGAATAATTCTGCAAAAGGAAAGCTGAAAATCCTCCAGGTATCAACTTGGGACCAGGCCGGTGGTGCTGAAAAAATCGCCATGGACCTACACCATGGTTTTCTGCGGTTGGGACATCAGTCGCATTTGGCTGTTGGCAGAAAAAGGACAAATGACCACAATGTTATTCTTATCCCCGGCCATAAAACAAGAGAGCTCTGGCCAAGGACTTTTGATGCAATCAGACAAAAAATCCATCCTTTAGAAGGAAGAGTGAAAGGTGCTGCAACTCTCCGTCGAATACTTCATTACTTGGACGATCCGAATAAGTTGCTCCAGAAATACAAGGGACACGAGCTCTTTCGATATCCAGGTACTTGGAAACTTCTTGATCTACCGCCGACCAGGCCCGATATCCTTCATTGCCATAACCTGCACAGCGATTACTTTGATCTGCAAGCTCTGCCCTGGTTAAGTCAACAGGTGCCTACTGTAGTAACCCTGCATGATACGTGGCTGCTCAGCGGTCATTGTGCAAATACCTTGGGTTGTGAAAAGTGGAAAACAGGCTGTGGGAAATGTCCGGATCTGACAATTCCCCCTTCATTATTAAAAGATGCAACTTCGGAAAACTGGGAAAAAAAGCAGGCTATTTTTTCACAAAGCAGACTTTATATCGCCACCCCTTCTGCCTGGCTATTGGAACAGGTCAATAATTCAATTCTTGCCCCTGCCATTGCTAAGTCAAGGATTATTCACAATGGAGTTGATGTGACAGTATTCAAGCCAGGAGACAAGATGGCCGTGCGCCGGAAATTAAATATTTCCCCCGACGCTCAGATCCTCCTTTTTGCAGCGAACTACATCCGAAAAAATCCATTCAAAGACTATCAAACGCTCCGTTCAGCAATCTCGCATTGTGATACCGAACTCCAAGGGAAAAATAAACTCATCTTTATCGCTTTAGGTGAAAAAGCTCGCCCAGAACGTATTGGTTCGACAGAATTACGTTTTATCCCTTTTCAGAAAGATCCTCATACAATTGCTCGTTACTACCAAGCAGCCGATATTTATTTACACGCCGCAAAAGCCGACACCTTTCCGACAACTATTCTTGAGGCCCTGGCCTGCGGCACGCCTGTAATAGCAACTGCAGTGGGCGGCATACCCGAACAGGTTAAGTCACTTGCAATGCCGGAAAGCAAAAATTGGCTAAAGCACTGGCAAGAGTATAAAAAGACCGACGCCACCGGTATTCTAGTTCCACCAGGAGATGCGAAGGCCCTGGCTGAAGCTGTAA
>CAMYJP010000534.1 GCA_947258675.1 uncultured Desulfobulbaceae bacterium
CAGATCCATTTTTATACCCGCCGAATTTATTTACTGCTACACTCTAGTATATCTTGGACATCTCACCTCTCTCCGACTTCTACCCATCTCCTTGCTGATCACACGAATTCTTTGGTCTTTAAAGGAACCGGCAATTTCAGCACTGTTGTCAGTTGAAGCATCATTTACAATAATGAGCGAACTGATTTTATTTTTTGCCATTTTTTGGGCTGCTTGCCTGATAGTGAGGTCCTGCCGGGCAGTAACAGGCGAACGACGGACAACCTGCCCTACCGGTGTTGTGTACAACAACTGTTCATCCCGCGTCATACCAGAATATTTTTCCCGGGTTTTTTCGTATGTTTTGTCGATAAAATTGAGAAAAAAAGATTTGAGGAAGTATTCGTTTGCTTCAGGGCTGCTCTGTAACATCAACAGGATTTTTTCTTTGGGGATCAAATAGCAGATCGTATCTTCAACAGTTATAATATTTGTCCGTGAGCGATCTCCGCCGATCACGGATAGCAGACCGAAAATTTCACCTTCACTGCGGTAGTCGATTATCGTTTCCTCATTGTCTTCAGCGGTTATAAAAATCTTGACTCCACCTTTTTTGATAATGTGAAGATGCTTGCTGGGTGGGCCATCCTGGGTCAGTACCTTTATCCCTCGGGGATAGTATTCCATGGAGATCTCTTCAACAATCCCTGCCAATTCCTGTTCTGTAAGGAAATTGAACGGCATGATATGTTCCAGGAATTCAATTACTTCTTCTTTCAGCATAGACAATTATTCCTTTTCATCAAGTAATCGAGCATTGCGTAATGATATTATATTATGATGCCGGGTAACAGTACTACTCTTTTATTGAAATATTTGGGTTCTTTCAATAGACTCACGCGTATTTTTTTGGTCTATCCCTGAAATTCAATAAAAGCCTAAATTGATCAGTTCCTTGAAAAAGGGATGAAAACAGGCTAAAAGAACATTTTTTTATACCAATTATCTCATGCAAAGGAAAATTATGAAAGCTGAACAAACAATGCTAACCCCGGAGCGCTGTTGCCTTTTGGTGGTCGATCCTCAAGAGAGGCTGATGGTAGCTATTCATAAAGCTGATCGTGTTGTTAGAAATGCCAGCCTCCTCATTCATTGTGCAAAAATCCTGAAGATCCCAATAATTGCCTCTACACAATATAAAAAAGGATTGGGACCTTTAGTTCCTCAGCTTGAAGAACTTCTGTCAAACATGCCAACTGCAGATAAGATTGAATTCAATGCTTTGGCTAATTCAGGGATAAAGAAGTTGGTTGCCGATTTGCCAAGTACAGTCGATACGCTCATCCTGGTCGGTGCCGAAGCCCATATCTGTATATACCAAACAGCAAAAGGAGCAATGCTGGCAGGGTATCATCCATGGGTAGTTGCCGACGGGGTTTCTTCCAGGGATAAACGTAACGCTCGTTTGGCCCTCTCGCGGATGCAGGCTCTGGGAATGTCTGTTGGTCCAGCAGAAATGGTAGTTTATGAACTTCTTTATCAGGCAGGCTCTCCGGCTTTTAAGGCTATGCTGCCTTTTTTGAAATAAGTGGCTGAGGATATTGAAGATTGAAAATTGAAGAATAAAATATAAATTAGCGGAATGCGGAATGCGGAATGCGGAATGCGGAATGAGGAATGAGGAATGCGAGATGAGGATAATGGGATTTCAAATGCAAAATGAAGTACGAACAATAATGTATTCGTAAAGTGCGATTTTACCGCAGAGCGTGAAGAAGCAGAATAGGTGCTTATTTAAAATTGAACTACGAATATTCAAAAAGAATATATACGATGCTGTTATTACAACATAACTAAAAGAGTGAGTTAGTCCATGACAGGAGATGAAATTCGCACCAAATTTCTCGAATATTTTGCCTCAAAAGGGCATACCGTTGTCGAAAGTTCTTCGCTAGTACCCCATGATGATCCGACCCTGCTTTTTACAAACGCGGGCATGGTACAATTCAAGCGATTATTTATGGGAGAGGAAAAACGAAACTACGTGCGAGCAGCGACCAGTCAGCGGTGTGTGCGGGCAGGCGGAAAACACAACGACCTAGAGAATGTAGGGCACACAGCCCGGCACCATACATTTTTTGAAATGCTGGGAAATTTTTCTTTTGGGGACTACTTCAAAGAGGATGCGATTTTCTTTGGATGGGATTTTTTGACAAATGTCTTGGAGTTGCCGAAAGATAGACTCTGGGTCTCGATATTTGAGGATGATGATGAGGCCCAGGATTTTTGGGAAAAGATGGACGGGCTGCCAAAAGAGCGTATTGTCAGACTTGGTGAAAAAGATAATTTTTGGGCTATGGGTGACACTGGTCCTTG
>CAMYJP010000535.1 GCA_947258675.1 uncultured Desulfobulbaceae bacterium
ATCGTTAGAACATGCCAAAAAATATGCTAATAATTATAATCTTGACGAGCAGATCGACTTCATCAAAATGTCAGTATTAGAGATAAATTTACCTAATGATTATTTTGACATAGTATATTCATATGGGGTATTACATCATACTCCAGATCCTTATCATGGCTTTAAAAATATGGTAAGGGTTTGCAAACCGGGAGGAATTATTATCGTTAGCGTGTACAGTTTGTACAGCCGATTCCTTCATAGACTGAAACAAAGGCTAATTAATATAATCGCTGGTGATGACATTGAGAAACGATGTAAATGGGGAAGGCGGATTTTTCCGCTCACGGCAAGAAAGCTTAAAATGAGAGCTCACGATAACAGCGACGCTGTTCTTTACGATCAATTTAGCCAGCCGCATGAATCACTTCATACAGTAGGAGAGATATTAGGATGGTTTGACAAAATGGATCTCGACTATATTGGTTCGTTTGGTCCGTTGCGTATTCGGGATTATATTTATGCAGCTTGCCTACCTGAATATGAAAAGCTTGAGACTACATTTTCTGGTTCTCTGTTAGCACGAATAGCAAGTCGAGTGCTCAAAACTATTGCGAGTATCTGTGCCTACAAACCTGATAAATATCAAACCTTCCCCCATCCTTCAAAATATTCCCAAATTATGGTGCAAATCGCTTGGTTTTTATTAGGCCTTCGATTTAGCTGTTTTAGTATTGCCGGTAGAAAGCGAACATCATGATTAAAGAATAAAATTCCGGAACTGCAATGAAACCTGCTTAGGTCAAAAGAAAAGATCAAGTTCATAGTACTTCAGTAAAATTTTGTTATTTTAAATACCTGGTGAAATTAATGAGCAACGATAAGGATACTGTTCCAACTTTTAGTTGTTCGCAAAGAAGATATTTAGCATCGGATTTGAATGCCTCAGATTATTCCAAAATTAAACAAAAGGTAAACCGGAAACGAAGATCGCGATGGTTTATTATCCTACGCATGCTTTTTGGAGGAGCGTTAATTTTTTTTCTTCTGCGAAAAGTAGGAATAAGAGATATTGCAAATACTTTTACATATTCCTTGGAAAAATGGCATTACTTGGTTGTTGCTTGTATGCTGCCGGTAGCAGGCATAATAGTTTCTGCACTTCGCTGGCAAGCATTGCTTCAAGCGCAAAAAGTGACAATATCATTATTGCGCTTGAGCGCAGCAATATTAATTGGCAACTTTTACAATCAATTCTTACCATCCACTATAGGTGGAGACATCATGCGGAGTTGGTGGATCTCAAAATTGGCGACCTTTGATATCCAAGGCAACAAACTGTCTGAGTCGACATTCTTCAATTTGACTATTGTTGCCGTAGACCGATTATTAGGGCTGTTAGGCATATGCGGAATGGCAGTATTGGCTCTTGCCGCTAATCCGATGTTTATTAAACAAATACCAGAAACTTTGGCCATCTTAGGGATAGTTATAATTGGGATCCTACTTTTTTTTTTTCTACCTAATCTGCCGATACGCTTTACCAAAAACAGCGTTCCTGTATTCAAACCACTCAAAGTCATCTTTGACAAAGCTTTGTCGATTAATGACGCACTAAATATTTATCGTAAAAATAAATTTAGCCTATTTTATGCTTTCCTACTATCAATGGGTCTACAAGCCCTTATTATATGTCAGTATTGGTTTCTGTCTTCGGCCTTTAAATTAGAATGTTCAATCTTGTCGCTGGCAGCTTTGATCCCAATTGTAAATTTAGTAAGTATGATTCCAATTACTATTAACGGAATAGGTATACGTGAAAATGCGCTAATTTTGTTAGGTGTCGGTTTCGGTTTAAATGCTAGCGGCGCGATTTCTCTTGCCTGGGGATTTTATTTTGCTACTTTAATCTATGCATCCTTTGGGGGTTTTCTAAACCTATATCTCCGTAGAGCTAAATAGCAACGAAAAATATAAAAACATCTGAGGGGTTCGATGAAGCGTGAGCATGAACAGCAAGTAGCAGCCCGTTTTGACGACTGGGCTGATACATACGAGGAAGATAGGATTTCATCCTGGTTCAGACATTATCAGACTTTAGCATTAGATAAGCTTGAAATCGATGATGCGTCAGGATTTTTAGAGGTCGGGTGCGGAACGGGGTGGGCTGTTAGACAAGCATCAATCCGCCTCAATGATGGTATTTGTTGTGGTATTGACATCTCTCCTAAAATGATATCAATCGCTAAGAAACAATCATCGCGGGATACAAATATTATATTTCATTTAGCTGATGTTGAATCTATACCTTATCCGGATAATTCATTCAGCTATATTTTGTGCACGAATTCATTCCATCACTACCAAAACCCAAAA
>CAMYJP010000536.1 GCA_947258675.1 uncultured Desulfobulbaceae bacterium
CCCTTCATCAAGCCATGAATCTCTAACATTTATAATAAAGATACAATCGAAGCAATAGAAAATGATATCTATGAAAACATGAGCTCATCTGAAAGTCTGGAAAAAGCGATACCCGGAAGAATAGGAGTAAATGATGAGAGAGAATAACCCTTGTCCCTGCGGCACCGGCCAATCTTTTCAGGTCTGCTGCGGTGAATTGATCAGCAATAAGCGGCAGGCCAGGACTGCTGTAGAGCTCATGCGCTCAAGGTTTACGGCGAACCGTTTGAAAAATATCGAATACCTGCTGCGGACCTGGCATCCGGATACAAGGCCGCTTACCCTTAATGAGAAGGCGATTCCTGATTGGACCGAACTTGAAATTATTCATGTTCGAGACGGGTTTGAAACTGACAGGGAAGGGTCTGTTGAATTTCGGGCATGTGCGGTGAACAGGAAAACCGTCCATGTGCTCCATGAGATAAGCCGTTTTGTTCATGACGGCAACACTTGGTACTACAAAAATGGTGAGATAAAAGAGGCCAGTTCCCAAAAAAACCACAGTCTTTCCGCATCTGCACTGAAAAATACAGGTAGGAATAACCCCTGTCCTTGCGGGAGCGGCAAAAAATACAAAAAATGCTGCCGCATGTAATATGGGAAAAGCTATGAGGAATTATGTCTTATCCCTACTATTCTGCTGGATTTTCCCGGACGAATCCATTTAAGTAGATACATTTATCTTTCAGCCTCAATCTGGGCGATGCGCTCTAGGTTGGAGACTGATCCGTTGCTAAAAGACCAAGGCTCCTGTTTGTTTGAAAAACACTATCAGTCTATAAAAAGGGTGGGAAAATGTCACGAATGAGAACCTATACACAACGATATACGTTAATGACTCTGGTTTTTCTCCTGCTCTTTACAGGTGGTTGTTCCAAAGCCTATTATGGGGCAATGGAAAAAGTCGGTGTTCATAAACGCGATATTCTCGTGGATCGGGTTGAAGGTGCCAGGGATTCTCAGACCGAGGCCCAGGAACAGTTCAAGTCCGCTCTTGAACAGTTTGAATCGGTGGTTAAACTGAAAGACACCAATCTGAAAAAGGCCTATGAACAGCTAAACGATGAATATGAGAGCAGTGAGTCTGCAGCGAATAAGGTTTCCACCCGCATTAGAAAGGTGGAAACTGTAGCGGAAGCCCTTTTTGACGAATGGGAGGACGAGCTTGATCTCTACCAGAATCCGGACTTGAAAAAATCCAGCAAGAAACAGTTACGGGTGACCAAGGAGCGCTACCGTTCAATGCTTCGTACCATGCATAAGGCTGAAGAGAGCATGGCTCCGGTCCTGCGCATATTCAAGGACAATGTGCTGTTCTTAAAGCATAACTTGAATGCCCAGGCAATAGGATCGCTACGCTCGGAATTTGCGGAACTTGAAGGTGAGATTAATATATTGATCGGGAAGATGAATGAGGCAATCGTCTCATCCAATAAATTTATTGCGGAGATGCAGTAGCTTTGATTCGCATCAGTCAGGGCAGAATCCGGTACCGGTTCTGCCCTTCAATCTAATTTTCCACTATATTTAGAAACTCTTCAAGCAGTAGTGACTGGTCCGGCAGGAGCGGGCCGAACTGGACACAACGGCGTCTGATGTCTTTGCCATCATTTTCTTCTTCATCCAAGGCAAAGTCAAAAATTGTTTTGCAGAATAATTTCGGGATATGCAATTTGCGTGTGCCGCACATGATATCCAGTTCAAGAAATAAGTCCCGAACCTTTGCCTGTTCTCTGGAATAGGCAAAGGCCAGCCCTCCCCGGCTTATGTCTATTAACTGGCCGAATACATCACCGTTATAGACAAATGTGAAGAACGGAGAAAGGACACGCTCGTGCTGCCTTCTATTATCCGCATTTTCAGGTGTAATCATAATCTTCTTCCTGTACGTTCGTTTTCCCCCTACCCTAATGCACGGGCCTTGGTTTCAGGATTCAACCGGTAGAAGAACTTGTTAGAACCTCTTTTGACTGTCAATTTGTTTTGCTAAATTAGAGTTTCCTTTTATAGCGAAATTGGCAAATCCTGATTCATACTTATACTGTATCGTGAAAAAAAATTGATATCAAGTGTACTTTGGTACTGGTTCCTGATTTTATTTAAAGTATAGAATAATAAATTCGGTAAGATATGTAAAACATATTCTGCCCCAATGGATTTGAGGCATTAGCTGTCTCAGTCGGACAATATTTGCTAATGAAAACTTTTCAGGAATAATTATCTTTTTTGGTGATGCATCTTGAATCATGTTGCAATCTTTCCAGTCCGGAATAAATTTAAAAGAGTATCCAGGTTCAGCAGACTCTTGGTAGAACT
>CAMYJP010000537.1 GCA_947258675.1 uncultured Desulfobulbaceae bacterium
TACTGCTCCATGGATCCATCCTGGAAACTGAACGCCGGGAAATGATGAATGAAAATCCAGGCAATATGATGACAATTCGAAGAGAGTCACCAAAAGTCGGGCGCAATGATCCCTGTCCGTGTGGAAGTGGGAAGAAGTATAAGAAATGCTGTCTGCGAAAAGAGAAGGTAGTGCCGATTCGCTAATGAAATTTTCTAGAAAAAATGGAGGGTTTATCACTATATGATAAACCTCTTGTGATAAGGTTTGAAGAAAGGTGAGAGATTGAATTAAGGAATAACAAATCATATACACTGTCAAACAGGTAATAGATGCCTTGTTCATCACTAGACAAATCTTATTTCAAATACTTGGGTAAGGTGGAGAAGCCGGTAGAAGGCAAACAGCCCCGTTATCACCTACTCCCCTATTATTGTCTCGATGTGGCGGCAGTGGGGTGGCAACTGCTGGATTCTGTCTTGGCAGAATTATATGAATTGGAGACAAGGCATCTCAACTAATAGGTGAGAAGGAACTTGGATCGTTTTTCCGAGGATTTCATGTTTCAGCTCGACCAGGATGAATATAAAAATTTGAGATCGCAAATTGCGACCTCAAATGATGAGGCCGGACATGGCGGCAGGAGATATGCACCCCTTGTCTTTACCGAACACGGCGCATTGATGGCTGTTTCGGTCCTTGAAAGCAGCCTTGCCGTTGAGGTGAATATTTTCGTGGTCAGGGCTTTGTGCAATTTCGGCAGATGCTCGCGAGCCATGAGGATGTGCAAAAGAAGATAGATGGACTGGAAAAGCGCATGTCGCAACATGATGAAAACTTCGAGCTTGTCTTTGAAGCCTTCAGGCCAATGCTGGAAGTCTAGGGAAAACCTAGAAGGAGAATAGGGTTCTAAAAACAGTTCAAGCAGTTCAAACGATTTAAAACTATGAAATATTATGCCCACAGTTTGGAAAATGAGCTGCCAGAGAAGTGGCAGCCGCTGGAAGAACATCAGAAAAGTGTTGTTTAGTTGGACGAGGTCATAGAAATATACAACAGTAGAACGAAAAATGGAATATTGCGCAAAAACAACCAATGCCGGATCCTTTGGGTCCGGATATTCACTTCGACCGTACTGTTCTGAATAACCATAGAAATTGAGGATTATGAGCTCGAAACTAAGCATAAATGATGCCAGGCAATCATATTATGGTGAAGTTATTTTATACAAGTCCGAAGGTGGACAAGCGGCGATTGATGTTCACCTCAAGGATGAGACCGTTTGGTTGTCACAGGCACAGATGGTGGATCTGTTTCAGAGAAATAAACGGACGGTTTCAGAGCATATTCGTAATGTTTTCAAAGAAGGAGAACTGAGTGAGAATGCAGTTGTCCGGAAAATCCGGACAACTGCGGCAGATGGTAAATCTTACTATGTAAATTATTATAATCTCGACGTTATCATTTCGGTTGGTTACCGGGTGAAGTCCCAGAGAGGAACACAATTTAGGATTTGGGCGACTTCGGTGCTCAAAGACCATTTGATTACGGGCTACTCATTTAATCAACAGCGATTGGCGGAGAAAGGTACTGATGAACTCAGGCAGGCTATCTCCCTTTTGACCAACACCCTGAAAGGCCAAAATCTTGTTACAGACGAAGGAAGGGCGATTTTAGAGGTCATTAACCGTTATGCAAAGTCCTGGAAACTCCTCCTGGAGTATGATGAAGATACCCTGCAGTTTCTGCCAAAACTCACAGTACGAGACTTAAACAAAAATCCAGAAATTCAGCAAGTTGAAGCCGATACACTTTCAAACCGTCCTTTTCTTTATACCATTCTTCCCACGAACTCCGTCTCTTATATTGATTTCGGTTTTGACAGTGCAGTCGTTCCGGCAGAGCTGCTCCCCTTTCTCAGCCTTTTTGGTACAATTGTTACCGAGGTTGGCACCGAGACCAGGGATTACATGCAGTTGACTCGCGATCTTGGCACCTATACAGGCGGTCTTGAATCAACGTTCAGTACATATACCAGGATGGATAATGCCAGAGGAGAATGCACACCTGTTCTTTGGTTTCACCTGAAGGCATTACAGTCTTTTCTGGAACCAGCTCTAGACATTGCCGCAGATGTATTTGCAAAAGTTTCCTTTGCCGATCGGCAGCGCATTAAGGAAATAGTACTCCGGGAGTTTGCCTGGGCTGAACATTCTGCGCAAAGCGAAGGGTATAATTTTGCTTCTTCCCGTGTATTTTCTCACCTGAGCCCAGCCGGAATGTATAATGAGTACGTGAATGGTGCCACTTCATACCAGGTTCTGAAGGACCTGGCCAACAACTACGATCATCGTGAAGAAAAGTTTCTCT
>CAMYJP010000538.1 GCA_947258675.1 uncultured Desulfobulbaceae bacterium
CAGATGAAAGGACCCAGCTCCAAAATATTCTGCTGAGTGAACAATACGATTTTTCCAACAAATATCTTGCAACGAAAAGTCTTTATGATCTGATCCAGGCAGAGATTGGGTGCAAGCCTCCTTGGGTTGTTAGTACTCTGGAGCATGTACTTACAGATCCGATGGTGGCCCAACAGCGACAGAGCCTTTTTTTGTTCAGGAAGGCGGCCTTGTCTCTAGTGAAAATCCTGCAGGATTGTGAAGAAGAAGCTGAGACAGTCAATCATGCTGTGGGGGCTGTAAAACGTATTCTGCGAACAGCCGGTGGATCTGCTATCCGTGCTGTGGCTGAAGCTTGTGCAACTCTTCCGCTCAAAATTACAATTCCACAGGTCAACCTAACATTTCAAGACAATATCATTCCTACGATAAGATGGGAGGAGCTTTTTCATAATGAAAGATTTCCTACGTGTAATACCTCTATACAGTTTATTGGCAGGTGTCTGGTTGCCTCTGGCAAAGATGAAAAATCGCTTCTGGTTGTCAAACTGGCAAGAAGCCAAGAAAAACCAGAGAATTTGCATTGTGAAGCCTTTTGGATGGAGTACCTTCAATCCAGAAAAGATGAATTCCTGGCGCGATTTGATATACCATCAGGATTTACTTTTCAGAACAGCTTCGTGTTTCGCCTGCAAAAGCTGCCCATAGACATACCTCAAGGGCTGGAGCTTCATCCTGAACGTTTTGCCATCGCTTATAGAGCTCATAAAGATTATTTTACCTACCCCAATGATAGTCATGCGATACTGGATGCGGAGCAGCTGAAGGAAGTTCTTTTCCGCAATGCATTCCTGCTCGGGAAGATGGTGTCCATTGGTATTGTGCACTCTGCCCCCATTCCTCTTTTTCATAATCGTATTCAGCAACACAGGCGATCGGATAGTGGTATTTATGAGTGGCCCAGAGGGGGTAGACTTGATCAGTGGCTGACTTCAAGCCTCCATCCAAATGTCGGGTTAACCGGTGTAAGAGATTTTGAGCACCTTACAATAATTGATAAAAAGAGTGACGAGCTTTATCTTCATATTGGCGCACACCTTTTAAGTCTGTTTCTGGTAGCCGGCAGTTATTTTCGAAATAAAGACAGCACTCTGGTTGGGTCCAACCCTAAAGGAAAACCAGTAGACGCCCGAAAACTTTTTGAGAAGCAATTGCTGGCCCAACTGATTGATGGTGTCTTTCGAAACTATTATTTAGGGTTCGTTGGTAAAGACTTTACAGAGACGATGGTGGTCAATTTAGAAGACCTTACTTCACGCATGATAGAAGAGATGGGGGTTGATCGATATATGGAAGAGCGCTTCAGGAGAGAAGATCAGGACGAGATGACAGATGAGGCCTTTTTTGCTTTCCTGGCCGGCTATGGTTTTTCCTCCGGAGAAATAAAGTCATTAAATAGAGGTGATGAAGATATTACACTTCACACCGGTCCACATCTGGGTGGATTTAATCAGCGTATATCATTGCCGGAAATTATAGATGCTGTCGGCGGTATGTCAACGGCATGTTTGGTAGGTAGGTATATGAATGGAGCAAAGGGTAACAGCTAGATATTTACACCTGAAGAATATCGCTTTCATTGCCTTGTTGTCTAGAGCAAAAAGCTAATATATATAAAGAATATTCAGAGGAAAGGGGATGTCTAAAGGGTATCAGAACAACAGAGATCGCCGCGAAGCAGTGGCCGAGCTTGGCAGAACCCTGGTACGTCGTTCACGATCCAAATGTGAGCTTTGCAGCGCTGCTGGAAAGCCCCTTTCCGTTGTGGAGGTAGAACCTCTTTCTGAAACTCCGGATCCAGAAAGGAGTGTATTTTTATGTGATCGCTGTAATGAAAGTGTATCAGGAGGCAAACTAGATCCTGCAAATTGGCGCTTTCTGGAAACCCTTGTCTGGAGCGAGATACCCGCGGTACAGGTTATGGCTGTACGCCTCTGCAGGCGTTTGGATGAGGCAGGAATTGATTGGGCCGGAAATATATTATCCGGACTCTATTTGAGCCCTGAGGTTGAGGATTGGGTTTTGCTCGATGAAAAATAATATTGTCCTAATGAGCAGTACATCGAGGAAAGAATATGTTCCTGCAGGTGACTATGTCATAGCTGACAATGAAAGTGAAAAGCAGCTTACAGCTGTTCTCGGCACATGCGTGGGAGTTGCATTGGTTGATAAGACTGCTGGACTGGGTGGAATTATCCATATTCTCCTTCCGGTTCCTAATAATTCTTCGTCCGCCTTTCAACCCTTGAACTATGCTGATCCCGGATTGAAAATATTTATCGATAAAATGATCGAAGCGGGAGCAAAACA
>CAMYJP010000539.1 GCA_947258675.1 uncultured Desulfobulbaceae bacterium
GCGCTTCTTTACCGCTTGTAGCAGTATCAATTTCAAAATCATCACCACGTAAATGTTCTGCCAACGAATCAAGAATCATTTTTTCATCATCAACAAGCATTACTTTCTTTTTTTCATGCAGCATCCAAAACATTTCTTATCTTATTGGCTATCATGCTTGACGTGACTGGCTTTTGCATAAAATTAACCCCATCTTCAAGCACTCCATGGCGAGCAATGGCATCACTTGTATACCCGGACATAAAAATTACTTTCATTTCAGGCCTATTGTGTACAAGTTTGTCAGCTAGCTGTCGCCCGTTTATCCCCGGCATGATGACATCGGTTAACAAGAGATCAATTTCCCCTTCGTAATTTTCACAAAGATCTAGTGCTTCACTGCCATTAGCAGCCCTTATGAGATTATAGCCAAGCGGTTGGAGTACTTCGACTATATACTTGCGAAGAGAGGATTCGTCTTCGACGACCAACAACGTTTCCGACCCGGTTGGTCTGTAGGAGTTGACTTCAATTTTATCTGTGCTGTCTTTGCCGTATTTTACCGGCAGATAAATCTTAAAAGTGGTTCCTTTATCTGGTTCGCTATAGACATAGATATAACCATTATGCTGTTTGACTATTCCATATACAGTCGACAAACCAAGGCCTGTCCCCCTGCCCTCATCCTTTGTTGTAAAAAAGGGTTCAAATATTTTATTCTGAACATCATGGGACATACCATAACCGGTATCGGATACGGCAATCATGGTGTAGGGTCCCGGAAATATTTCCTCATGACTACTTATCACTTCATTTGTGAATACGATATCTGCTGTCTCAACCAATAGCCGGCCACCATTGGGCATGGCGTCCCGGGCATTTATTGCAAGATTCATCAGAACCTGCTCTATCTGAGAAATATCGTAAAAAACAGTCTTCGTGTTATCGTTTAGACAAAACTCCAGCTCTATGTCTTAGCCAATCATCCGAACGTTCATTTTCGAATCATTTTCAATTAGTGAATTCATTTTAACAGCCTTCATTTCCAGCACCTGTTTGCGACTGAAGGCCAGAAGTTGACGGGTTAATGATGCTGCTTTTTCACCGGCATCTTTTATTAATGCCATGTCTTCAGCGAGCTGGCTTCCTTTGGGAAGTTCTTCAAGGACTATATCGCTGTATCCCAAAATGACTGACAGGATATTATTAAAATCATGGGCTATGCCGCCGGCCAGGCGACCCACAGCTTCAACTTTTTGCGATTGTTGTAATTGATCCTGAAGTTGATCCTTTTCCTGGCGGGTTCTGAGCAACTGAATTCCAACCGCGATGACTGCAGTGTGTTCTTCTAATAATTTGACTTCTTCTTCACCAAAAGAATCCGATTGTGTTGAACATATACTGATTGCACCTAAACACTTTTTCGTAGAGAGAAGGGGAAGTGCAATATACGATTGATAGCCTTGAGCACTTGCCTGGTTTCTCCATGGACATCCCAGGGAACTCTTCCTTATATTTTTTTCCAGACTTATCTTTCCGGTTTGTATCGAAGTTTGGGTTGGACCATTCTCCACTGCATTATCTGCCCAGGAAATTTTAACTGTATCGAGGAAACCTGTTTCATGGCCATATTGTGCCACCGGCCTGATTGTTTTATCAATATCGTCTTCTGCCAATCCAACCCAAGCCATACAGTAACCTCCATATTGAATAAGGTTCTTGCAGGCCAGTTCAAACAATTCTTCTTCAGAATCGATATGCACAAGTGCTTTGCTTGTTTCACTGAGGACGCGAAGTGCTCTGTTTTTTACGAGGAACATCTCCTCATCCTGTTTCCGCTTTGTAATATCAGAAACTATTCCTTCTATGGCTATGGGGCTTCCCTTGGCATCACGGATTAATGAATTCCTTTGATGCAACCATCTCGTTTCACCGGACTTATGGATAATACGATACTCATAATAGGGCGGCATCTGACCTTTAATGAGGTTTTCCCATTGTTCTTTTAAATAGATTTGCCATTCAGGATGAATCGCTTTTTTGATTAAGATGGGCGACTCGTAGAACTCTTCAGGGGTATAACCGAAAATATTGGTTGATGCCGGACTGACGTATTCATATTTTCCTTCCGGCAGGGCCATGCGGTATATCATATCCGCTGCATTCTCGGCTAAAAATCGAAAACGTTTTTCGCTTTCCTGTAACTGCGTCTCTGTTTTTTTACGTTCATTAATTTCCTGCAGCAGACTTTTATTTAATTCCTCCAGTTTATCCGTCTGTTTCAATAAATATACGATAACAAAGACTACTGCCAGACTTACTATAAAGGCATCAATTGCTCCAATGATAAGGACTTTT
>CAMYJP010000540.1 GCA_947258675.1 uncultured Desulfobulbaceae bacterium
GGCCTGGGTCGCTGAAGCGCAGGCAGTAGTAATAGTCGCGTTATATCCCTTAAGCCCAAACTTTTCAGCAATCAGACCGGAAGGCCTGTTTGAATTGTTCTTTATAATCGATTCCCTGTGAACTTCTCTGTATTCCCTGTTGAATCGGTAGTAGTCAAACTGTTTTTCACTGTTTACCCACCGCTGAATATCTTCAAGTCTATTTATGCCCAGTCCCGCAGCAAGAATAACCCCTGCCCTGTTCCCTTCTATAGAAAAGTCTCCAGCAGTCATCTTCTCCAGCCCTGCATCTTCCAAAGCACGTTTTGCCGTCCATATGGCAAAGAGAGTCCGCCTTTCTCCTTCGCTGTCCGCCTCTTCCCTGAACTCCTGCTTTATCCTGGCCCAGTCGTCTTCAATAACCGCTCCGACCGCCTGTACAGGTGACTTTCCTGCACCATCAAGGGAAAGCTTTCTGATGCCGGATTCTCCCTTCAGCGCCCTGTTCCAGCTCTCTTCAACATCAAGACCAAGGGATGTTGCAAGTCCAAGCCCGGTAATGACGACCCTTCGTTTTTTGCTCATATTTTTTCCTTAATTAAGTTTCATAAAAGGATACTGAAAAACCTTTAATTGATCAACAGTAGATTAACAAGGGTTCAACGTTGTTCAACAGTGGAATATTAATGGGGTGATGGCATAACAGTCAGACAAACCATGTTAATTCAAGTACCCGTATTAATGTTAATTCTTTTACTTTTAATAAATAATATTAAAGATGCAATATACAGGGGCAATTCATAGAGAACAACGAGCATCATGGGCTTGACCATTTTGAGCGGCTCGCCCCATCCTGCCTTTACTCCGGAATCTGTCAGTATATTAAAAGGTGAGAAGTGCCCTTCATAAAATGGCCACAATAGCGTAACACCCACTCCATTTGAAGGATTATTATCCATACAGGAATCAACGAACAGGTGCAATATTCCTCCAAAAAAAAGACTTAAGGCAACAATCAATTTATTTTGATTATCTGCTATGAAATAGGCAAAAAAAGCAGCAATGCCTATGTAAAAAACATTGTGCGTTGTCACATGGTGATATTTATTAAACCAGTCAAAAAAAACAAACAGAAAATCCAGGTCAGGAAGGAACCCTCCAATAATGACTGCGGTAACAGATGCCCCGCTGATTGATCTTGCTGATAAATACGATGTGGATAGGTGCCCTAAAGGTGTCATGGTTTTCCGGAGATCAATTAATGAATAGTTTATTTAGTTTAACGAAGTGGGAAGAGTTTTTGCGAGGAATTGCAACTTGTTATTTCTGATGCTTTTTTTCGATTCTTATGTTATATTGTTACACGGGAACTGGTTGAAGCTATATCAATAAATCAACTTCTATATTTTTAATAGACTATTCTCATTTAAAGAGAATATAATTCGATGTAGAAAGGGGACAGGCTGATGAGTAAAATTCATGACTTGTTGTGGAAAAAATCCGAGACAAAGGGCAAGGCCCAGTGGGAGAGAGTCGGGGTATTGCTGGAAAAGGACGAGGGCAAAATGTCAGTTAAAATGGACATGCTGCCCGCAGGTAATTGGGACGGCTGGCTTGTTGTTTCGGAACGGAAATCTAAAGATTAAAAGATAGGGGTCAAGGATTCCAGGGGTCCAGGGTAAAATACTGAATGCTCGATGAGATGATAAAAAATTATAAAGACTTAATATTCCAAAAGAGGAAAGATTTGGACTTATATCACAGATAAGGAGAGCGGCTTTTTCTGTATCCAGTAATATCGCAGAGGGACATGGTCGTAAATCAAAAGCAGAATATATTCAATTTTCATATATTGCTTATGGGTCAATCTGTGAACAAGAGACACAGATACTGCTTGCAGATGATTTGAAATATGCAAAAGACGGAAGTCTCAGAACAGTACACGAAAATATAGGTTATTGAGAGGCTGTTAAAAAAACTCATTAAATCCTTAAAAAACCCTAGGCCCCTCGAAACCTAGACCCCTTGACCCCATCTTTGTCTTTAAATCCCTGGATCCCTTGGACCCTTCCATATACCAGATATAATTCTGCTATAATCAGATAAATTTCAACTGGTTTCCATCGGCATATAAATGCTCATGGTTCAAATAACATTACAGGAGGATAATTCCATGTCTGATAATAAATTTTCCTGCGCTCTTTGCAGTGCTGTGTGGAAAAAGGGCGGCTCCACGAATTGCTGGAGCGCTGATCCATCAAAGGGACCTGCCAGGCCTGCCTACTGTCCGACCCACGATAACATTGATTTAATTAAAGAGTCATTTGATTTATACAAGGAAGATAGTGAGGACGCCAGAATAGCTAAAGTTGCCACCCGGGTGGAGGGTATGTGCTACGAGTCTGAGCCTGGCAGTGAAACGATTAATGCCCGGTGGACCCGTGTTGAAGATACCATTGCCTTTGCAAAACTGATGGATTATAAGAGAATCGGAATCGCCACCTGTATAGGACTCCTGGACGAGACGAACCGGCTTACAGATATTCTGAATGCCCAGGGGCTGGAACCGTTGAGCATCTGCTGCAAGACAGGCAGCATCGATAAGCTGGATCTGGGGGTTGAAGAGGCAGACAAAGTAAGACCTTCAACGTTTGAACCGGCCTGCAATCCCATAGCCCAGGCACGGCTTATGAATCGAGCTAAAACAGACATGAATATAATCGTAGGCCTCTGTGTAGGGCATGATATGCTCTTCTCAAAACACTCCGATGCACCGGTAACCACGCTGGTAGTAAAAGACAGGGTTACAGGACATAACCCGGTGAGTGTTTTATACGGACAGAATTTTTATTATAAAAGACTTCAAACAAACGTCATGGATCTGGAAAAATAAAGACAGGGATCCAGGGGCCAAGGGGTCTAGTGGTTTAGGGGTTTAGGGGTTTAGGGGTTTAGGGAAAGAAAGAATACGAAAAAATATATATAAAGATATTGGATTTAAGACAGTTCTTAATCATTTATCTGTTCCCTTGAAACCTTGACCCCTTGCCCCCTGCTTTTAACAACGGATCCGGCCCGAATTCATTGGGGCCGGGGGTACCTCTCAGAAAGCATGATTCAGCTAACGTCCAGATAACACCAACGATCGGGATGAATATGATCAACACCCACAACGCCGACCTGTTAAGGTCATGCCACCGTTTTGCCTGAACAGCAACACTTGGCCAGAACATCAGGATCAGGTACATTATTTGTGCATCATTGACTTCTTTTAGATTGATAGTAGCTCCCTCAAAAAAACTGAGCACCACAGCCCCGAGAGAAACAATAAGCAGGAATATAATGTACGATTTTCTGCAGATTCTCCCCTCGACTGAAAAAAGGAACCATGTCCCGCTCTTTTCAATATCTCTTTTTGACTGGATGCCATTGCTATTCATATTTATTTTAGTCCTTATAGATATAGTATCATGCCCTGAGATTTTCAAGGCTATATGATATATATTTTTTAACTCTTATTTTGAATAGTACACTAAATTTCACTCAGTTATGGTATATTGTTACATATTCTTAATTCGTTAACACTCTTTAATCGATTAACGTATAACGTTTATCCTCAGGGGACATGGAATGTTATCAAAAATTCTCAGTGCGACATTAATAGGTATCGATGCACATATCGTAGGGGTGGAAGTAGATATCACCGCCAAGGGTCTTCCTCATTTTTCTACCGTCGGCCTGCCAGATGCAGCTGTCAAGGAAAGCAAGGACAGGGTCAGGACAGCACTCAAGAATACCGGCTTTAATTTTCCTCTCAAACAGATCACGGTAAATCTTGCGCCGGCCAATATAAAAAAAGAAGGGTCTGCCTTTGACCTTCCCATAGCGCTTGGAATTATCATTGCTGAAGGGATAATCAGTCCGGAATCAGCCAATAATTAT
>CAMYJP010000541.1 GCA_947258675.1 uncultured Desulfobulbaceae bacterium
AGAGCAGTGGGTCACCGTTGACGATTTCCATCGCGAATTCGACAGCCTGCTCTTTTCCGTTGAAACCGACCTGTTTCTCCCCGCCGGCGGTCGCCCGGAAACCATCCACCAGGACAACTGGCAGCGGTTTTTCCGCAAGGACGGCTCAGCGACGGTGCGGGCCATAGTCGAAGGCGCCAACTCCTTCATTACCCCCGAGTCCAGAACCGAACTGCAGAAAAAGGGTATCGTCGTCATGCGCGACGCTTCGGCCAACAAGTGCGGGGTGATCTCTTCGTCCTATGAAATCATCGCCAACCTGCTTCTGAGCGAAGACGAGTTTCTTGCCAACAAGGAGCGCTACGTCGGCGACGTGATAGAGATTCTGGAAAAACGCGCCGAGGAAGAGGCGCAACTGATCTTCCGCCGTCACAAGAATCCTGGCAACACCCTGCTTTACACAGAGATCTCCGATGCCCTCAGTAGGGAGATCAACGATCACTATGCACAGCTTTACAGCTTCTTTCAGCAGCGCCCGGAACTCTGCGAAGCCCCTCTTTATCAGCAGGCCATTCTCAGCCACCTGCCCAGAATCCTCCAGGCCCTGCCCCAATACCTCGAACGACTGGAGCGGCTTCCGGCCAAGTATCGGTATGCGATTTTGGCCAATGAAATCGCCTCATCCCTGGTCTACCGGGGAGACCGTGAAGCTGACTTCGAGGGCATGCTGAATGGCCACCTGAACAGAATCTTCCGCCCTCTGCAACAGGCGGCCTGAGAAGACCCGCCTGCACCTGAGGCAATAAATTTAGACGTAGAGGATGACAAACATGGCGCCAGACCAGATTCAGGAACTGATCAATGAAGACCGGCAACTGACCACCGGCATCGAGGTGACCGCTCACTGGAGCTCGAGAGGGTTCTACTATCGCGGCCAGGCCAGAATCGAAAGCCTCAGCTCAAGAAAAGTCAGGATGGTGCTGCTGGAAGATATTGGCAGGAACGGCGAGTTCAGCACAGGCAGGAGGATTGAGATCCCGAGGATAACCGACCCGATCGGATGGTCATCGGAGAATTGCGTCCGCATGACGCGACAGCTGCACAAGGTCGCCTGAAAAAAGCGCAACGAAAAGTTCCAGCAGAATATCTGACTCCGTGAGGAGTGAGGAGAAAAAGCGAAGGTCTTTGTTTATGCCTGGTGAATTACGCCTCCCCCCTCACGTTTCACTCCTCACCTGCTAAAATCTACGGAACTATATACAATAAAAAGGCAAAATAGGGGAAATTGCCCTAAAAGCAACAAGTTGAGAGATTTCGATTAGTTGCTGTAGCCAAGGGTTAAGTGCCTGATATTTATAGGAAGTCAATGTCTTAACCTTCTTTTGGTATATAGTTCCGAAAATCTACAAGGTTGCATAAAATAGGCAATGCGCTAACAGACTCACGGATTAAGGTAATACTTATGGAGTTAAAATTAATGACATACGACCATAATAAGAAGGGAAACCGGCCTCTGCCTTGATGACATTAAATGTTTCTACTGATATAGAATATAGATCTTTAATTGCTTTTATATATGCCACTCTTGTGACATCACTCATAGATTGCTTCAAACGTGGACAGGCATAAATCACACACTTAATGGGTCTATTAAAGTAGGGAAGTTTACATCCATCATCCCCAAGGTGCGAACACCCTTTTTTCGGAACGTTAATTTTGACATGGTTTTCAATCTTGACTAAAGGATTTACCCGTACCCACAAAGGTTTAAAACGGTTTTTAAAATAAAATTGGAGCGGTTTTTTCGAATCATCTAAATAACTTTGCACATCAAATGAACTATATTTTGTCAACCAAAAATCAATCGGCGTAAAATAATAATCTGATGATTTGTCACAGCATTTACCATTGCAAATATCGCACTGTGCAAAGGAGGATAAATTCAAATTGCCTATTTTTATCTGACAGGCTATCCTGTCTCTGTTTAGTTGCCTTAAGGTGTTTCGAGCATCTTCAGATACTTCATATTCTTTATCCAATAGACCAAGGCTTAAGTTTGAGACTTTGTCGAACTGCACGCATCTTCTCGAAAAACACCAATAATCTTGAATGCTTCCACAATCAATCATTTCCCTCTCCAAGAAACAAAGTCTCAACCTTAGGATTCGTTTGAAGGCACAGTCATGGTTGGCAGATGATAGAAATTGCTTTTGAGGGGTAGCGCCTACTCCCCTTGAATCCTACCCTAACAGAACTAAAACAACCCACCACCCAGAGGTTAAGATATCCTAACTCTCATTTTTTCTTTGTCAAATTTGATGCACTCGCAAAAACTCCTGAGATGGCTAGGTAAAA
>CAMYJP010000542.1 GCA_947258675.1 uncultured Desulfobulbaceae bacterium
GTGATACTCTCACAAAAAAATATTTCCAGAAATCATCATTTTCATCACGAATACTATTTTTTTTCGAGTTTTAAAAGGCTCGAGGACGTCATCCTTCGCGATTTAGTTAAAAAGGAAAAACAAAATGGTAAAAGAAACACATTCTTCTCAAGTAATTCTAGAAAAAAATATGGCTGGCGGAATATGCATTGTTATTACCGACATGTCACGAAGAATGGCCGGAGATAGATGGCTTATCAAGATCAACTGTGAAGCAAAGGTTCCGGTAGCTGAAGAATACTGGTCCGCCATTTCTCATGTAAACGAGGAATTGCAGGACTGTATTAGAAATAAGATCGGCTCACATGCGATCTATTCAACAACTCAAAAAAGAACTTTCATTGCAGAAGATGAGAAGGATACGGTTATCAAATCTATTATCAACACCCTTGAAGAAAATGCGTTAAAATATATTGCGAATCCCGAATTTCCCAAAAAGCTCTTTTTCCAGAAATATAAAACAGCCCAAAATGAGTGTATGCTCGAACAACAAAAAAAGACAATGGTTGAACTGGAAGATGATGATGACGGTAGCCCCGCTGATTTTTCTCATTTATTCAAATAAGGATTTGATTGGAAACCGATAGTGAAGAACAGAAACGAGTCAAGCAGTATATTATTTACTGAAGAACAGGGGCGTGTTCTTACTCTACTTGCTAAACAAACCATAATGAAACAATTTGGAAAAATACTGCCCAACCCTGATTTTGGGGTTTTAAACGCTGGTCTTGCCAAGTTTGATTTTTCCCATCAATGCGGAACTTTTGTCACCCTCCATATAAATGGGCAATTACGCGGTTGTATCGGGACTCTTATGCCCATGGAATCAGTGCTGTCGGGAATAGAAAGAAATGCCGTTCAGGCAGCATTCCATGACCCTCGTTTCCCGCCGTTATCCAAAGAGGAGCTTGCCGAAATCGATATTGAGATCAGCGTGCTCACCAGCCCGCAGCCTCTTGACTATGAAGAGTACGATGATCTGTTGACTCAATTGCGTCCCCGAATAGATGGTGTTATTCTTCGTAAAGGTATGGCCAATGCCACATTTCTCCCTCAGGTGTGGGATCAGTTGCCGCGGAGTGAAGATTTTTTGTCGCGGCTTTGTATGAAGGCCGGTCTCCCTTCTGATAATTGGCGAACAACCAGGCTCGAGGTTTCCACCTATCAGGTTCAATACTTTACCGAATCGAAGCCGGCCTCATAAACCACCAGCCTGACATAGGGACTCCGGCAGCTTCCTTTAACGACATTCGAACAGTGGATTGTAAAAATTTTCTTGTTTTACTCTACACAATGTCAGGCTCAAGGCCCTGATAAATTCATATAGGGATATTTTTTTGTCTATAACTCTTTTTGGCAGTCTTGCAGGTGGCATCGGACTCTTTCTGCTCGGCATGCGGCTTATGACCGACGGTCTGAAATACGCCGGAGGCTCATCCTTGCGCAATATTCTGAGCCGCTCCACCAGGACACCTTTTCTGGGTATCTGTTCCGGTGCCTTTCTCACTTCTCTGGTTCAATCATCCAGCGCGGTGACTGTTGGTACAATCGGTTTTGTGAATGCCGGCCTGATGGACCTGGGTCACGCCGTTACTCTTATTTACGGCAGCAACCTGGGAACCACGGTTACAGGCTGGCTGGTTTCGCTCATTGGTTTCAAGTTCAACATTAAGGCCTTTGCCCTGCCGGTAATCGGTCTTGGCATGTTGTTGAGGATTATCCGTCATGAAGGCAGATATGCTGCCCTGGGTGATGTGTTGGCAGGATTCGGAATTTTTTTCATGGGCATTGACGTCTTGAAAATTTCGTTTTCCAATCTCAGCGCAAGTATCCAGCCATCCTCCTTTACCGGAGAAGGGACTTTCTCCATTATTCTTTTCATCGGAGTTGGTTTTCTACTTACATTTTTGATGCAATCTTCCAGTGCGGCCATCGCAATCGTACTCACGGCCACTGCAGGTGATATTATTCCAATATACGACGCGGCTGCAATGATTATCGGAGCAAATATCGGTACAACGTCAACAGCAGCTCTGGCTGTAATTGGTGCAACACCCAATGCCAAACGTCTCGCAGGTGCTCATGTAATTTTTAATCTGATAACCGGACTCATTGCCTTCCTGCTTCTGCCTTTTCTTCTTGATTTTCTATCATGGTTACAGAAAACCTTGATCCTGTATGATTCGCATACCACACTTCTTGCACTCTTTCATACAACATTCAATTTCCTTGGAGTCATTCTTCTGTATCCACTTACAAAAATACTGGTAACATTTCTTAATAAAAGATTT
>CAMYJP010000543.1 GCA_947258675.1 uncultured Desulfobulbaceae bacterium
GCAAGGCGCTAAAGGCAGGCGATCTGGTAAGCACCGGGGTCTGCACGGATATCTATCTTGCAGAACCAGGCGACCACATCGTTGCCGATTTCGGAACGTTGGGAACCGCGGAGGTATCCTTTTATTAGATTTCGCGTTTTGGCGGTCAGAATTTCTCGGTGAATATCCAAACAAAATCCCAATGGTCCCGGTTTCTGAACCCGTCAAAAAAACTCTTAATAGCCTCCAGTGAAATAGGGCACGGGTATTGATATATTGATAAGGTTTTAAAAACGAACTCAGACGTTGACAGAACCGAAAATAATATGAAGTCAATACTATATCTAACATTTTCAGTGAGTTACGATAGTGGCAAGATAACTTTACCAAACGATGGTTCTCAAATTACTACAATTTAGTGATTTCCATTAGATATATAACATTTTCAAAGACTTATTATACTGGAATCTTGAGTCGGGACTCCATCAAATTCGGGGCTAATTTAGAGCATATCTTCAATTTTGCCGAAGTTCCTATAATCTTAATCTATCTTTAATTTTTAGATTGCTGGCGAACTACAACATATGGGATGCCCCATCGTTTTGATAGATTGTCGCTGACTCAGGGAGGTGAACGACAATAATCTTGATCATTCGCTTAGCAGGCGGTAAGGTCACCGAAGACTGGTAGAGTAGGGACGATCTGGGTATGCTACAACAGCTTGGGGTTATCCCGCCATCAAAGTAAGGTAAAAACTAAACAATTAACGAACGTAGCTTCGTATCGTTCCAATACCTCAGGATATGTTGGCGAACTCATGGCAAACAACCCATTTCGTAGATAAAGATGACATTTTGAGTAAATTGACGGCCTTACATTTGCTGGAGCTGACGGGCGAACTGCTGACCTTTTTTATTTAAGGATACGACACCGATATGCCTTAGCCCAGCAGCTCAGTTTTGCTTAATCACGATAATACTTAAAAAGGGACATGTTCATCGACACGCCCACATTTTTTATGCCATAGGGGCAGAACCACAAGTCTCATTTTTCAAAAGACTTTATTCGAAAATGCGAATTCTTATCTATACGGTTTAACATTTTTTTTAAGAATTGAACCTCAATGTCTGGGTCGAAGTAGAGGTGATGAATTGGTTTTAAAAAGATACTATGGACTTGTTTTACTCTTAATTTTTCTATTAATAATTACACCAAATGTAAATGCCGATAGTTCAAAAAGCCAGAAATCTAAATCGAATTATAAATGGTTCGTATCTGCCTATGGTGGACTATTTGCAGATGAAACTCTAATCGATATCTTTACTTTTCAGGCAACCTATTCAGATGACAACTATGTCATTGTTGGAGCTTTAGCAAGAGAGTTATATAAATACAAACAATGGGTGAGCTTTGAACTTGAAGGTCAGATAGGAAGAAATTTTGACAACAAAGCTGATAATTGGGAATTTGTTGGACTGGTAATGACGCGCTGGCATCAATTCCCTTGGGACAAGTATATCGACACCAGCTTTGCATTCGGAAGTGGACTATCATATTTTAATAAGGCGTCTCAGATTGAGCTGGAAGAAGACGAAGACGCCCAAAAATTATTAGGTTACCTTGCCTTCGAACTAACATTTGGCTTGCCTCAATATCCAAGATGGGATTTAATATTTCGCATCCACCATCGATCTGGTGCTTATGGATTAATTGGTGATGGTGAAAGTGGTGCAAACTACTTATGCACCGGCCTAAAATTCGCCTTCTGAAAAATGCACCTCCCTGCTATCAAGATTTTTACATCTTGAATTCGATTTTACTTTTAAAACCAAAAATTTGGAACAAACCTGTACGCAGGTCTGAACTTTACACGCGTATCTGTTTCTTATTAGTTACACTAGATATGTCCCAAGGGAGATTGAGCTCATGTAGTTGTCTGCCGCGGCTGATGTGCAAAAAAGGTTCGAGGCAGGAGAGCCCTGGCAAACAGAATAAAATCTTCAACAGAACCGTTCATCATCACAGATTTCCGATCAAAAATATTACGAGCGATTATTGAAATATTGGCAATTTTTCTGTCATCTTCATCATCCTATAGTCAGAGACTATATATATACAAATAAAAAAAACGGAGGCTGTCTAAAAAGAAAGTTGCGCGGCAGAAGAACTATGGTGGGCTCTGAATAAATACTGTATCCTTACGGCTTCTGGTTCCGGATCAATGAGCAAATTTTTAAGATCACCTTTTAGATGGTAGTAAAATTGAAAATAGTGCGCCATCTCGTGGGCCAGATTGTGAACTTTAGCATCTTCGGACAGCAGAATGGTGTTCTTTAAATAGCTAAAATAAT
>CAMYJP010000544.1 GCA_947258675.1 uncultured Desulfobulbaceae bacterium
TCATGCTGTGCAATGGCCCACAGCAGTGCAGATCATGAAGGGGTCGCTCAGTGTCGATGTTGCTTACATGTGTAAGGCAGCCCGACGCTTCAGCGGGACAAAGAAAGGGTATTCATCATAAGATTCAAATGGTTATGGGTTGGTATTGATTTTGCAAAAAATATTTATGAACTTATTACCTTACTAAAAAAGCCTTTCCTGACGGTTCTTCACTATGCCGGCGGAATATTACTGTAAAAGAGAATAAATGCAGGCTGAAAAGAGAAGAATCGAAAGGTCAAATGTTTTCCTGATAGTTAAGTTCAGGCGACTCAGTGAAACGCAGGAATATTCTCTGGGGATAACGCGGAACTGTAGCCAGGAAGGCATTAGCTTTGAATCTCAATACAATGACTACAATTCCGGCGAGGTCCTGGAGTTTATATTCAATCATCCTCACAGTGAGACCAATATATCAGCGTCAGGCAGTATAATCTGGAAAAAAGAATCGTGGCATTCGCGCGTAATGGGGGTCCGCCTTATCAACATGGATACAGCCGCAGTCAGCAAGATCTCGGAATTAATAAACGCAGACAGGGGAGAAGAGCCTCTGTCTTCATTGTCTGACAGAGAAACGAGCGGCACAGAAAAAAAGGCACATTAAAAATACCCGCACATGTAGAGGAATGTCATGATGATTCGGAAGAGCAAGAATCGATACGAATAGATAAGGAGTCAATTCATGGTCCTCATCTGGCTCAGAGGGAAGATCAACTATTTCCTGGTGATTCCAGCGGAGATATTGCACATGAGCAAGCGAAACAACTGCCGCAAAACGGGGATAAGAAGAAACTAGTCGGCGTAAGCAATAAAGTGACATCCTTCCAATCTCCGTATAAAGATCACGACAGGGGAATGAAGAAAAGTGGACAGGGCAGCAATAAAGACAATATTAGCATCATAAGTGCAAGCAGAAAAAAGAAAAGCTGGCCATATATTGCATTTGCAGTCTTGTTTGTAATTATCATAGCTGGTGGGTTTATGATTCCTTTTAAAAGCATGGAAGCAGTACTGCCTGGACAAATGCCCGCGTCACAACGAACAGCTTTTGATGGTCCTGTCAAGCCCTTGCCTGTTTCCACTCCTGCGAATGAAGGGGCTGGCGCTACTGATTTTAAGGAAATTACAGCCACTCCTTCAGGGCAATATGCTGCTGGTACTGTGTATGGGGAAAAGGCAAATCCAGTAAGCGAAAACCCCTTATTGCCGGCTAATCCTAATACTGGAGACGAACAGGTCGGTTCAAATAATAGCGATAAGACGGCAACTATGCTGGCTAACGCGGAAGCCCCGGGAATTAAAGGCATATCCGGCAATAATGCACCTGCCGAATCGTATGGCAGTATTAACATGCCCGCTGTTTCGGAAGGAGCGACCGAAGCTGGGAGTCAGGCACATACCGATGTACCTGTGCTTGCCTCACTTGTTACGCACAACATTGCCTTTGATCAGGACATAGATTTTATAAGTCCGTATCTTTATTCTGATATTGACAGGATTGCATATACCTTGGCAGAGCATCCGGGGGCAACGGCCAGAATTGTCGGACATACCGATGATATAGGCCCGGAGGTTTACAATATAGATTTGTCCATTCGTCGTGCCGCATTCGCAAAAAAAATGCTCATTGACAGGGGCGTTGCTGCATCAAGGATAGAAGTCTCCGGCTCCGGGCACACTCAACCAGTTGCATCAAATTCCTATGCAGCAGGAAGAATGAAAAACAGACGAGTTGAAATAACTGTTTTCTCTGGCGGGCAAATCAGGCGCAACCAATTTCAATAAGTAATTAAAGCGTTGCAGGAAAGACGCATATACCCTCAGTTCAACTCCTGCTTAAACATCCCCTCACTTCCACACCATGGAATATTTCCAAAGCTCCTTTCCGGACCGAATCCCGCCTATTGCTCTGGTAAGCACAAATTGAAAAAGCGGGAAAGTCTTCTTAGTGCAAGGCAGGCCAATAATTCCTATAGGTCATTGTGGCCTATTGCGTGATAGGTCGTATTGACCTATTAGTGCGTCGCTTACATCATAACTCACTGATATTATGTCATTTATTGGCTGGCACTTAACTTGCAATCAATAATGTGCTTTTAATAATGAAAGTGAAAAAAGAAATAATAAATGCATTTAAAGGAGGAGAACAAATGGCAAAGGCAATAGGCATAGATCTTGGAACCACAAATTCGGCGGTTGCCGTAGTACAAAACGGTGAGCGAGTTGTGATACCAAACCAGGAAGGAAGCAGGACTACCCCTTCGGTAGTTGCTTTTACAGATAAAGG